>DAOVRD010000368.1 GCA_030628375.1 Planctomycetota bacterium | reverse complement strand
TGTAGGGCGGGCGTTCCCACGCCCGCCGGCCGTCCCCCTTAGTGACCGTTGGGCAGGAGCTTGCCTCCTGCCCCGGTGTAGGGCGGGCATGCCTATGCCCGCCGGCCGTTGCTTACGTGTCATCCTGAGCGCAGTGGCTAGGCCGCCTTTGGCGGCCGCCATCCCGGTCCGCCTACGGCGGACTTAGGGACGAAGGCCTGCCCTGAGGTACTCGAACGGGATCTTGCTCCAGACCCGACCACACCGGCGCCACATCGGGACGCCCTACTCCAGCATCGCTCCATCCCCATGCGAGAGGGCGCAACAACGTCTCACTTCCTACCCAACCCCGCGAGGGCGGGTGCCGCCAGCAGGAGCCATCCGCCGCCCGCCGACTCCCCAAACCTCCGAGCGTCTGCTATAATGCGGTTGCTCAGCACACCAAGGCGAGGGGAAGCCGCCATGCCCAGAAGACGAGCGCAGCTTGTCTGCCAACACCTTGAGAACGTCTCGCGCGATCTGCTTCGAGACTACCCCGACCTCTTCCGGGACTTGGTCAAGGGACGGCACGGGGTCTACGCGCTGTATCGAAAGGACCGGCTATGCTACGTTGGCCTAGCGACGAATCTTCGCCGACGTCTGAAGCAGCATCTGAAGGACCGTCACGCTCGCACCTGGGACCGCCTCAGCCTCTATCTGACTGTCGGAGACCAGCATCTGCGCGAGATTGAATCGCTGCTCATTCACATAAGCAGACCGAGCGGCAACCGAGTCAAGCCGGGGTTCGCGCGATCTGAGAACCTGCGGCCAGACCTTCGTCGCCGCATAACTGCCCGTCAGCGCGAGACGGTCAAGGACCTGTTCGACGGCGCTCCGCGGAAGGCGAAGAAGGCTGCGCGCAGGAAGACAAGGAAGGCCGCCAAGGACAAGGGGCGCTGGCCAGCGTTGGCCGACTACGTGACGCGCGGCTTCCCCATCAGATTCCGGTTCAAGCGGAAGCTCCACACGGGACGCGTGCGAAAGAACGGGTCGATCAGCTACAAGGGCAAGGTTTTCCCCACGCCGACCGCGGCCGCCAGGGCCATCGCGAATTACCACGCTGACGGCTGGAAGGCTTGGCGCTACGAGCGCGCTCCTGGTGACTGGGTTCCGCTGGATAATCTGCGAAAGTAGGCAATAGCCAGATGCCCGAAGGATACGATACCCATGCTGACTACATCTCCTGGGTTAGAGACGACGCGCAGGCACGCCAGACAGCCATAGAAGATGCCTTGCGTAAAGCCTTTGCGCCGTTCATTGAGAGACGACCTGTGGATGTTATCGTCTTCTCAAACGTTGGCGTGGAGGACTTGGCGCGGGCAATTCTCGCGTTTCCATCCGTGCTCAAGCCGCTGGCAGCAGCCTGCAACATCGCCGAGAGGGCAATCCAGCGAGACCTGCAGATACGCAACATCAACACCTACAGACCCAAGTTGACATCTGCGATGGCGCATGCCATCGCCGGATACATCAAGCCGTTCTTGCCCCCGTATATGGAGATCCCGGCTCTCTCGCACCTTGACCGGACAGGATTCGTCGATAAGGAGATACGAAAGGCCAAGGGGCGCTGGGAGCTCTATGTTCTGGACGCGCTCAACCGTTTCGCGACGGTAGCGTTCAGGAAACGGAAGTTCCGGAGTGGGGACGAGGAGTTCGAACTGGACGCGGCCTCCCCGCTGAACGGGCCGGTGAAGGTGGGGGTGGACGTGAAGCGGATTGAGGCCCCGCGGGACATTCACAAGCGCTGTGATGAGATCGTCAACAAGGCGGCAAAGCTGAAGGCTGGTTATTCGGAGGCCAAGTTCGCGGCTGTAATCTACTACCCCTTTGCCCCTGATCAACAGGCCAACCTGAGAAGCCGACTGGAGTCGCCGGACATAGACTCCGTGATGTTTGCCCGCGGATCGAAGGAATCTGTCGAAGAGACGGTGAAGCTGCTGCTGGATCGACTGGGGCTGGCGAAGTGAGTAATAGCGGCGAGAACAAGACACAGCATAGACTCATCCAAGGGGACGCGCGCGACCTCTCGTTCCTCTCGGACGAGTCTGTCCACTTGGCTGTAACATCACCTCCCTACTGGACCCTCAAGAAGTACCACGACCACCCTGCACAGCTTGGCCATGTGGCCGACTACGAGGAGTTCCTTGGCGAGCTCGGCAAGGTGTGGCAAGAGTCCTTCCGCGTCCTCGTACCGGGGGGACGGCTAGTCTGCGTGGTTGGTGATGTATGCCTCTCGCGGCGTAAGGCAGGTCGTCACCGCGTTGTGCCGCTCCACGCCGACATAGCAGTGATGTGCCGGAGGATCGGCTTCGACAACCTGAACCCCATCATCTGGTACAAGATAGCAAATGCGGCATACGAGGTGGAAAACGGGTCCAAGTTCCTTGGGAAGCCATACGAGCCAAATGCGATTATAAAGAACGACATTGAGTTCATCCTCATGCAGCGGAAGCCGGGGGGCTATCGGAAGCCAACAGAGGAGCAACGGAAGCGCAGTCGGCTATCGAAGGATGAGTTCAACGCGTGGTTCAGGCAGTTCTGGCGCCTGACCGGAGAGTCCACAAGGAAGTTCCCTGCCGCATTCCCACTTGAGCTGGCTTACCGGCTCGTCCGCATGTTCTCGTTCGTCGAAGACACCGTACTGGACCCCTTCTGCGGGACTGGGACAACCATGCTGGCCGCTATGAAGAGCGAGAGGAACAGCGTCGGCGTCGAGATCGACCCGCGGTACGTTGACCTGGCACACACGCGGCTGGCGAAGGAGGCGGACCAGTTGTTCGCGCGCTGTCGCCTCGACATCGTCAGGCCGACAGAGTTCCCTGACGAAGGTGCGCGTGCGCCGACTGCTGCCACAACCGAAAGGTGATTCTGCGCGCTTCGCCCACTCTCCACCTAACTCCCGCGGCCGCACTGAATTGCATCATTCCTCCCGCCTGCTCGCTATACTCTCTTACGACAACTAGCCTTGCTATATATCACTAGATAGCACAAAAGACTATCGGTCGGTACTTCTACTACCAGTCGAACCGCCCATCAACGCGACCCCACATAAGCACAAGCCGACTCCCCGACGCGGCCGCTCCGCTGTGTTCAGAAACGCCGACATCCGGACATGTGGTCAAAAATGATGTCCGCCGAACGGGGCTTTTGGACATCTTCTCTCCCTCGAAGATCTCCGGACTTGTCCTCGCGGCCATCTTTGTGTGGAGGTGACGAGACATCGGACATCCGAGCTTGCTAGCAGTATAAGCAGAGGCTTGCGGCAAAGAGCCCAAACCTGTGCCGTCCCTGGGACAGTCGAGTGCGATGGCCTGCACAATCGACCACGTGGACATTCCTGAATGTCCGCCCGATGTGCCCGCTTCTGCCCACAAAACGCGGCCTCCCGTCTACACGCTTCCGGGAGGCCGAACCTGCGCCGACACCCCTATTGACAGATCAATCACCGTATTGTACTGGAAGCAATCGGTAGTAAGGGCCGACCGTCACTCTTCGAGGTTCAGCCACCGCATCTCCTTCGGCGTCGGCTGTAGTGCGCAATTACTCAACGGCGCGTCAGTCAGAGTGCTCGGGATGGTTTTCCACTGGCGTGTGCTTGTGGTAGCGCCCGCGCTGGTGGAGTCTGTTGTGGAGGCTGCGGTGCGCCGACGTGAGCAGCAGCCGCATCCTCCTGTAAGCGCGGTCCTCGGCGCGGG
>DAOVRD010000092.1 GCA_030628375.1 Planctomycetota bacterium | reverse complement strand
CTCCAATTTTTATCCGCCGTACGGCGGACAAGATTCATAATTGCCGGCCCGTCGGCCGGCCGCTGTCACGCCCTTCCACCACGCCTCGATCTTCGGCGTCAACCAGCCCACCGCCAGGCCCACAATTACCCCCGCGATCGTGTCGGAGACGTAATGATACCTCCCGTAGACGGTTGCCAGATAGAACGTGCCGATGACGGGCAGAATGCACCAGAAGGTCCGCCTGTGATACTTGTACGACATGAAGAGCATAACGGTGCCGGCGGCGCTGTGCGGGCTCGGGAAACAACCGCCCGGGAAATGGGCGTAGTCTTCCATAAGCCGCGTGAGCCAGCGGAACACGTATCCCGTCAGATCACGCGTATACAGGTCCGCGAATGCGTAGTTGGGGCCCTTCACCGGGAAGATGATGAAGACCAGGAAACAGATCCCGTAGGCCAGCGCCATGGCGAACAGGAATTCATCCATTGCGGCGGGCCGCACCGCGTAGAAAAGGACGATCGCCACCAGGGGGATCGCCGGCAGGTAGCCGAAGTAGCCGCACATCATCCACTCCGTCACCGGCACCGAGACGAAGCGTTCGACCCAGACGCAGAGATGGACGCCGATGACGGCGTGCTCGAAATCAATGAGGACCTGGTCAAACCACCCCGAAAAGAGGATCTGCTGGAGCATCCCGATCTCGGCCCAGAGCCATATGAAGAGCAACAGCGGAAAGCTGCCGAAGACGAGCTGCCAATGCCTTTGCCGGCTCCGGACGGCGAGCCGCCGGGACACGTCAATCATGGCGGCGGCGGCAAGATTGGCAAGAACCAGGAGCCACCACTGTGGCACCCGGTGCGGCGCCAGAGAAGCGAGCGCACTGAGCAGCAGAAGGAAACCGACGCAGAACGCATCAACAGTGCGCCAGGTCTTCATCGCTCTTCCTGGACGGAGGCCGATCCCCCTCATTTCATGCGCCCCCCGTCACCCCGCGCTCAACACAATGAGAACGTCCAGTCCCACGCCGATGAACCAGTGAAGCAGGAAAACGTAAAGGATTGACCTGGTTCGCAGTGCGATGGCGCCGAAGACAATTCCCGCCACAATGGCTGCGAATATCTCCCCGCCGGGCTTGCCGATGTGGAGAAGGGTGGAGGGAATGGTCATGATCAGGATGCTGTTCACCGCGCCGAAACGCTCCCTGAGCCCGAAGAGCATGAAGCCGCGGAAGAAGAACTCCCAGCCCAAGTAGTAGACGCCGTAGGCCAGTTCGTACGCGAGAAAGAGAGCAAGCGTCGCCCCCGCCTCGCGGAATAGAGGGTACTCGGCCCGAAAGGCCGCCTGCCGGGAAGCCGGCCAGAGCAGTATCAACACAATCAACGGGTACAAGATGCCGACAACGGCAAATCCTGTCTTCGTGTCGCCAAGCTGTGCCCCGAACTGACTGACCTTCTTCTTCAAGACCAGCTTGATCAGCAGCGCCGGCACGACGAACATCCACAGAAAGCAACTGAAGAACAGATACGCGGGACCGTACAGGGAAGCCAGGTCCGTGCCGCGGAAAAGGTGAGCAATGTGCTTGTCGAAGAACTCCACGGAACCGTAGTAGCGGTAGATCGTCAGCAATACGCTGGCGCTGAGAAGGATGACGGCGGGCTGGAGCTGGCCTGGCGCCCTGAGCGAACGCAGTCCCCCGCCGATCCGATTCAGGATGCCCCTCACGGTTCGCCCCCCTGGTCGCCTTTCAGCCAGTCGCAGGTGATTTCGAGTCCCTCTTTCAGATTCCTGGAACTGTAGCCCAGCTCGGCACGGGCCTTCTGGCTCGAAAACGCCCAGTCGTGAAGGAACACGTCCATCCATCCCGACGTAATGAGCGGATAGACGCCCAACGCCCAGGCTTTGAGTTCCTCGAACCTCGCAAACAGGCGGGCGGCGAACGCCGGCAGGTGGAAGCCCGGCGGTTCCTTCCCCGTCAACTGGCTCAACACCGTGAAGAAGTCGTTCAACGACACGTTCTCGCCGCCCAGGATGTACTTCTGCCCTGCGCGACCGTCTGACATGGCCCTCAGATGCCCGTCCACGACGTCGTCCACGTAGACGTAATTGCCGATCTCCTCTCCCTTGCCCAGGATGAAGGGGAACTTGCCGTTCAGGAACATCTCGACCATGCGCGACACGCTGTTGCCTTCCGTCAGTTTGCCGGGCCCGTAGACGCGCGTGGGGTTGAGGATGACGAGCGGCAGACCCCTCTCCGCCAACGCGGCGCCTTCGATCTCCGCCAGGTGCTTCGTCTCTTCATACGGGGTGAAGAAAACGTCCGTCTTCCTCGGCGTTTCCTCGTTGACGGTCTCCCCGTCCGAAGGACCCAGGGTCAGCGAGGTGGAAGTGAATACCATTTTCCCGACGCCGCTTTCCAGGGCCGTCTCCGCGACGTTCTTGAATCCCCCGACGTTGACGTCAACATAGACCGAAGGATGCCGTGCCCAGTTGCGTGCGTAAGCGGCAAGATGGAAGACCCTGTCGCAGCCCTGCATCGGTGCCTTCAGAGATGCCCTGTCCGTCACGTCGCCGTAGAAAACCCTGACGCCCTCCTGGCGGAGCCCGCTCAGATCGCTGGTCTTCCGGGCCAGCACGTGGACGGTCTCTCCGCTCTGGCGGAGCCTGTGCACCAGCTTGTGGCCGATGAAACCAGTGCCTCCAGTGACAAACGTCGGCAACTTCTCCCTCCCTCGAACGACAACCCGCGGACTCCTCAGCGCGAACGCCGGCGAAGGGCGACATTATAGCCCAGGAAGGCGGAGCGCGCACGGACGCAACCAAGGAGGCATGGCTTTCGTGACTGTGCAGGTTGTGCTATACTCCGAAGCCCCAAGGAGCCCAGGAATGCCCGAGGAGAAGGAACAGAGCCCGGCGCTGGTAGCGTTCGACGTGGGGAATACGTCGGCGAAGTGCGCCCTGCGCGCGCAGGGGCGATGGGAACTCGTGTGCCGGGTGGCGACGACGCCTACCGAGACTCTGGCGCAGCGGCTCCTTGACGAGCTGCCCGGCAGCAGTGTCGCGTCCCTCCGCCCGGGACGATGTGTGGCCTGCTCGGTGCACCCCGCTGCCAACGAGAGCATAGGGGCGTTCTGGCGCGACATCGGCGGCCCCGGCACGGTCGAGCTCTTCGGCACGGACCTGCCGATCCCCATCCGGACGGAGGTGCGTGAACGCGACAAGGTCGGCGACGATCGCCTGCTGCTGGCGCTGGGCGCGAAGCAGCTCGCGGGGGCGCCCTGCATCGTCGTCTCGGCCGGGACGGCCATCACCGTGGACTGGGTTGACGAGAGCGGCTCATTCGCCGGCGGGGCCATTGCGCCCGGCTTCCATCTTGCGGCCCGGGCGCTCCACGAGCACACCGCCCTGCTGCCCCTGATCAAGCCCGCAGCCACGCAGGCCGGCAAGAGCCCCATCGGGGCGGACACGACGGAAGCCCTGCAGAGCGGCATCTACTGGTTCTGCGCAGGCGGCGTGATCGCCCTCATCCACCGCTACCGCGCGGCGTGCAGCTCGCCGGAGGCGCCCGTGGTATGCACGGGCAGCGACGCAGGTTCGCTGCTGCCAGCCCTGGCAGAGTTCGGCGTCAGCCACGAGCCGGACCTGCTTCTGGCAGGGATGACGGCCGCGCTCGGCTCGTCGCTCAACGCTCCGGGATAGGGGCGCCCTACTGTCGCTCCGGGCCGAGGTGCTGCCAGCGCTTGTAGATGACATTGCCCACCGGCAGCAAGATTGCGGCCGTCACCACCCCCGCCAACACATCCACCACGTAGTGATAACCGCAGTAGACCGTTGAGAGGCACAGCATGACGACGGCCACCATGTGCAGCCAGCGTATCTTCCTCAGGTGGATCCACGTGAACCAGAGCGTCACGATGGCGACGGCGACGTGGCTGCTGGGGAACGCTGCGCCGCCCTCCGGCTCCACGAACTTGTAGACGAGCCTCATCACGTTGAAGAACGGGCCGTGCTGTATCGAAGCAGGGACGACCCGTGGGCCGACTGAGGCCGTCTTCCCCGCGAAGACGACGCCGGTCTCGGTGGCGTGCGGGCCCATCACGGGCAGGAAGATGTAAGTCAAGTAGCAGATGTAGAAGACGAAACTGACGACGGTCAGGTAATGAAAGTAGTGCCGCCTCTTCTTGAAGTAAAGCGCAAGTCCAACGCCGAAAACCATGACGTAGTACGAGAAGTAGAAGAGGTAGAGGACCTCGCTGACCCACAGATATGGAAGTGCCTCCATGAGCGTCCGGCTTAACTGGGCGCCGAAGATCAATTGGTCGAGGTCAATGAAGAAGCCGTCGAGGGCCACACGGCAGAAGAGGCGGTCCAGCTCGTGGGTCTCGCAGTAAAGCAACGTGTAGAGTATCATCGGGTAGAAGCATCGGAGCATCTCCAGGAACCAGCCCCGGGGCCTGCTTGTGGCCCGGATGAGGGCGTGGATCGCGACGACGCCCGCCACGTGGGCCGACACGTAGAGGACCCACATCGGCAAGAACCCGCCGTGGAAAAGGGCAATCAGAAGGGCAACCAGGATGACATAGCCCTGGGTCAGATAATCAATGATCCTGTAATCGCGCATCGTCGGCAGAGCATTCCAGCAAGCGAGGAACCGTCGGGCCCGCCTTACAGCCACCCGTTCTGTTCGTACCACGCCAGAGTCAGCCCTATGCCCTCCCCGAGCGAAGTGCCGGCAGAGAAACCGAAATCCTCGGCGGCACGATCCGTGGCACAGACCCATCCCGACGCCCGGAACTCGGCGATCTTGTCCAGGTTCATCATGCTGGGCCTGGACGTGATCCTGGACCACAGATCCCGGGCCAGGCAGACGGCGTAAAGCGCAAGGACAGGCATGGGCAGAGGCACCGCCGCGGCGCCCATCGCCTGCGCGATCCTGCAGAAGAAATCCCTCTGTGTGCTCGGGACCGGGTGGGCCAGGTGATACGTGTTCCGTTCGCAACGGGCGCAGCCGATCACCTTGCTCACTGCTTCGACCAGGTCCGTGACATATATCAGGCTCAGAGGCTGGGCCCCCGTGCCGGCCAGAGGCACGAATCCACGGCGTATCGCCTCGAAGATCCCGTAGAAGTCCCTGTCCCTGGGCCCGTAGACGGCGGCCGGCCTGAGGATCGTGTAGGGGACGCGACTGCGCTGCCGGATGTGCCGCTCCGCCAGCAGCTTGCTCCGCCCGTAGGCGGAAACGGGCCGGGGCCGCGCATCTTCCGTAACCGGCGACTCCGGCGAACCCGGTCCCGAAACGGCCAGGCTGGACAGAAAGACCAACCGGGCAACAGAGCGAGAATGCGCGTTGCACGCCTCGACCAGGTTCAACGTGCCCCCCGCATTCACGGCGTAGAATTCTCGCCTGCCAATAGCCTTGGTTTTCGCAGCGCAGTGGATCACAACTTCCACCCCATCCATGGCTTCTCGCAGCGCCGCTGGCGACTCCAGAGAACCGTAGCAGATACGCGCGCGCGAGAGGTGCCCCTCAATGAAGGAAGTGTCGCTTGTGTGCCTCAGCAGAATGGTGATGTCGGAATCGGACAGCGATAACCGATCGAGCATGTGGCTGCCAATGAACCCGTTGGCGCCGGTCAGGAGGATTCTCACAGTGGCTTCTCGAAGATGCGATAGGTCTTGCTATGCACCGCCCCCAACCGCTCCAGCGCCCGCCTCATCAGGACGTTGTCTTCGAGAATCCAGGACAACTCCGCCCGCCTATAGCCCCTGGGCACGCCGTTCTTGAAGGTGTGGTAGACCAGCAGCGAGTCAATGCCCCTTTTCCTGTGCCGGTCCACGACCCCCAGCGTGACGACTCTGACACATCCGATCTTCCGACGGCCAAGCAAGAACTGAAGCGCCCCGAAAGGGAAGAGCCGTCCCTTCATCTTCTTGAAGAGCGGGTTGTAGTCCGGAAGCGCCAAGGAGAAGCCCACCGGCTCGCCGTCTATCTCTGCAAGCAGCGCCACGGCGGGATCTGTGATGGCCTTGAGGTTCCGAGCCGCAAACTCGAACTGGTCCTGCGTCATCGGCACGAAGCCCCAGTTGCGCTCCCACGCGCGGTTGTAGACGGAGAACGCCTTCCGGACATCCTCCTCGAAGTTGCTCATCCTCATGCTCCTGACCACAACGGACAACCTGTTCTGGACCCTCTCGACGAAACGGACCAGGTACCGGGGGATCTGTCCCGCGTATTGGTAATCGTAAGCCAGCAGGTCTTTGGCCTTGGCATAGCCGAGTTCGGACATGAAGTCGAGGTAGTACGGCTTCGTGTAGGTCATCATGATGGCGGGCAGTCTGTCGAAGCCCCAGGCCAGAAAGCCACACTCGTGATTGGTGGAGAAGTTGAAAGGCCCTCGGACCGTGGACATCCCCTCTTGCCTGAGCCAGCCCTCGGCAGCGCCGAACAGGGCCCGCGCCACCTCGGGACGCTCAACGCTCTCAAAGAAGCCGAAGAAGCCCGTCTGCTCTCCGGCAAACTCGTTGTGCCGACTGTTGACGTGGGCCGAGATCCTGCCCGCGATTCTGCCTGCTTCGTCCAGGGCCAGGAAATACCGCACTTCTGTGAACGCGAAGACGGGATTCTTCCGGCTGAAGAACTCCCTGCGCTCCGACAGGAGATGAGGGACAAAGCAAGGGTCGTCGGCGTAGAGGGCCAGGGGATACCTTATGAACTGCCGCAGCTCCCTGGGCGAGGTGACTTCCCTGATCTCGATGCCCATCGCCAGATCCCTCGGCAAAACACCCGCTCACTTCGCACGAAGCGGCGCGAGGCTAGATGACGTGCAGCTCTTGCCCGACCTTCTTCAGCTTCTCGAGGGCGAACGATATCTGCTCATCAGTGTGAGTAGCCATGAAACTGATGCGCAGCAGAGCCTCGTTGGGACCGACGGCGGGCGGGACGACGGGGTTGACGAAAATACCTTCTTCTTCCAGGCGCTTGCACATCTTGAAACACGTGGTCCTGTCGCCAACGCGAACCGGGATGATGGGGGACTGGGAACGCCCCGTGTCGAATCCGAGCCCCTGCAAGCCGTCTCTCATCAGCCTCGTGTTGTGCCAGAGCCTCTCGATCCTTTCTGGTTCTCGCCGCATGATGCGCAACGAGGCCAGAGCGGCTGCGGCGTTCCCGGGAGATATGCTGGCGCTGAACATCAGGGCGCGGGAGTTGTGCTTCAGATACTCAATCGTGGGCTTATCGGAAGCAATAAAACCACCCAGCGAAGCAAGCGACTTGCTGAACGTGCCCATTATCAGATGGACCTTATCGGTCAGGCCGAAATGGTCGCAGGTCCCTGCCCCATCACGGCCCAACACGCCGATCGAGTGGGCGTCGTCCACCAGGACCGCAGCACTGTACTTCTCGGCCAACCTGGCGATCCCCGGCAGATCCACGATGTCGCCCGTCATGCTGAACACGCCGTCCACCGCGATCAGTTTCCCGGCCTCCAGGGGGCAGTGCTTGAGCCGCTCTTCCAGGGCCGTCATATCGTTATGGGCGAACCGCACGAGCTTGCCGAAGCAAAGGAGGCACCCGTCCATGATGCTGGCGTGATCTCCCCGGTCGGTGATTACGTAGTCTCCCTTTCCCACCAGCGCGCTGATAACGCCGAGATTGACCTGAAAGCCGGTGGAGTACAGGAGGGCGGCCTCTTTGCGCACCAGGTCGGCCAGCTCCCCCTCAAGCTCCAGGTGGATGTCCAGCGTTCCGTTCAGGAAGCGAGAGCCGGCACAGCCCGAACCGTATTTCTCTGCGGCGCGCTTGACCGCCTCCTTGACCTCCGGATGGTTGACCAGGCCCAGGTAGCTGTTGGAGCCAAACATCAGGACCTTCCTCCCATTCATCTGCACCACGGTGTCCTGGGCCGACGAGATGGACCGGAAGTAAGGGTACAGACCCGAAGCCTTGATGCGCTCCACTTCTTTGAACTGCCGCACCTTTTTCAGCAACGGCAGTCCGCCGTCGCTCGATTCGGACATGCACCACCCCCACTGAAGCCTTCGGGAACCCTCCAGAGCAATCAAATAACCTGTGCGACGCCAAATGTCAAGTCAGGACACCCGGAACGGCCGGGCTCGGCGCGTCGGAGACTCCCCCGAAAGCCGGAATTCCCACAGGGACCGGCACAAACGCCCGAAACCGGACGCTTTCTTTCGCCCTGCCCGGCATCCCGCAGGCAAGGGCCAGGACTCTCGACACGGTTTCCGCCGGGAGACATGCCCGAAACCGCTTGCGTTTCCCCTGCCCGTTGTGTAACATCGTAGCCTCTGGATTGGCGCCTGATCGGCTCAAGTACAGGCAGGCCGGCAACGCTTGAACGGCCAACGGCCTGTCATGCCAGCCCAGGATTCTCAAGGAATGATATGCCTGGCCTAACGGCCGGCACCGGTGGCGTTATGGCAAAAGCGTCCGACACAAAGGGCGACCCGTCGGGACAGCCGCAAGGTGACAAGACTCCGCAGCAAGGCATAGCTCACATTCCGGCAACGGTCCTGACCGTGGAGTACGTGGATGACAGCGAGGGGATGGACGCGGCGCTAAAGGCCATGAACACGCACCTGCGGCAGCTGGAACAGAAGATCACCGCCATGCAGGAGACGCAGGCCCGAATGGTCGCCGCCATCACCCAGCAGGCCAAAGACCTCACCAAAGCCATTGACTCCATGAGCCGCCGTATCGAGGGGTTCTACACGCGTATGGGCGGCGGAGAGTCGGCCCAGGAGTCGCAGTCGCCGCAGAGCCGAGAAGAACCAGAATAGGCGCCCCCAAGGACGGGAAGTGCCACTTCGCCCCCCGGCCGCGACCCGCATCCCAGCGCTGCGCGTGACTTCGCGTGTGGTCGCGCCGCCAGAGGCCCGGACAAACTGATGTCTGGCAAGACAAAGAAGGACTGGCCCCGGGAAACTCAGCCAGCTTGTCCAGGTTTCGACCGACCGGCCGTCGGCGTCGGCGCAACGCGTGCCGTCACTGCTACGGTCATCCTCATGTGCCTCCTGTCCTGGCTGCCCCTGCGTCCAGCACGCGCGCAGACCTACAGGGAGTACTCCTCCGTAACAGACAAGGCCAGCAAACCGGCCCCGAAGAAGGAGGACCAAAGGTCCCCCGAGGAGGTCGTCAAGGAGAAGGCGGAGGAACTGGCGGGGGAGGCGGAACGCCGGGTGCAGGATTTCGCTCTGCGCGCGGACATGCAGCTTGCAAGCCTGAGCAGCTCGCGCGTGCTGGGGTGGGCTGCCCTGGTGGCCATGGTCCTGGTGGGCAGCATATCCCTGCTGCGAGGGTGGTTCCTGTTTGACGCCGCGCTGGTTCCATTCACGTCCGCGTGGGGGATGGTAACCGGGGGCGTGATCGGGTTCCTGGTGATGGGCGCGATCCGCCCGGCTGCGACCAGCGGCCTGCAGTTCGGCGCACTGGCAGCGGGCGCCATGCTTGGACTGGCCGTGGGTGTGTTCGCCGCGCGCCGGGCCAAACCGGTCGCCGCCTTCCTGGTCATCCTCTCCCCCTTCCTGCTCTTGTCCATCCTTGTCTTCCCCCAGAGCGCAGTCGGAGGGCTCATTCTGTTCAGCCTGGGTCTTCTGGGCGGCATGCTCGCCATGGTCCGGATGGGCACCATGACCGTGCTGGCAACGGGTGTGTTCGGAGCATGTACTCTCATGGCTGCTTACGGTCTGCTGGGCCACTTGCTGTCCTCACAGGAGTTCCTCAGAGACTCTTTCAAGTGGCTGCTCGGCGACACGGTCGTGCTTCTGATCGTGCTGGCAGTGGTGGCGTTCATGGGCATCCATTTCCAGCGTACAGCGGTGGGTGCCGAAGGGACGAATTAGACACCAGCCATCGCCCGGTCGGCGCGCAGAAGGCCCAGGAGAGAACCGGCCGCCCATTCACAGTATGACGCATCCGAGTGCGGGGGTGACGGGAAGATGACCGAGAAGGCCCTGGACGCAGTGGTCGCCGGCCACGTCTGCCTGGACATCACGCCCGCCTTCGGCGAAGTCTCGGGCACAACGATCGCGGAGATTCTGAAGCCGGGGCAACTGCTCCGAATGCAAGGCGTGCAGGTGAGCCCCGGCGGCGCTGTGGGGAACACGGGCCCCGCTCTCCATCGCCTGGATCTGCGGGTCGCCCTCATGGGCAAGTGCGGCAGAGACCCCTTCGGCCACATCCTCCTGGAGCGGCTGCGCGACCGGGCCCCGGGTGCCGAGGCGGGCATGAAGGTCGTCCCGGGCGAGAACACTTCATACTCCATTGTCATCGCTCCGCCCGGCATTGACCGCATGTTCCTTCATTGCCCCGACGCCAACGATACATTCGGCCCGGAAGACGTAAACCTCGACACCGTGAGCCGCTCGCGCCTGTTTCACTTCGGCTATCCGCCCCTGATGCGACGAATGTACAGCCGGGACGGCGCGGAGGCGGAGGACGTCATGCGCTCGGCGGCCGAAGCCGGAGTTGTCACGTCGCTGGACCTGTCCATGCCCGACCCGGACAGCGATGCCGGGCGTGCCGACTGGCACAGCATCCTGGGCCGGGTGCTGCCGCACGTGGACCTGTTCCTGCCCAGCCTGGATGAGGTCATGTTCATGCTCGCCCGGGAGCGGTTTGACGAATTGAGCGCCGGCGCTCCGAGCCTGGCCGATGGGGCAACGCCGGCCGACCTGCGGCAACTGGCCGATCTCTGCCTGGCGATGGGAGCATCGGTGGTGGTCGTGAAGTGCGGCCACATCGGGGCTTACTTGAAGACCTCGACACAGCGAGGCGCATTTCGGGCCATGACCGCCTCGCCGCAGGCATGGAACGACCGGGAACTCTTCGAGCCCGCCTGTCAGGTGGATGAGATCGCCAACGCCACCGGGGCGGGCGATGCCGCAATCGCCGGATTCCTGGCGGCGTTGCTCAAGGGAGAGCCGCCCGAAAGGTGCATGGCGTTCATGACGGCCCTGGGCGCACAGAACCTCTCAGCCTCGGACGCCGTCAGCGGACTGAAGGCGTGGGAGGAAACCGTCGCGGAAGTCGCCTCAGGCCCGGCGAAGGCGTCCGTGCCGCCGGGTTTTGAAGCACTGACGGGCTGACGGTCCTTCTGCCGCCGCCTGCGGAGTCCTTCCCGTCCGCACAAAGCCAGCGGAGCCTGCTCAGAAGGCCGACGCGGCCCCAAGGCGTGATCCCCGGCGCGCGGCTACCAACCGCTCAAGAGGAACAGACCGAAAGCCAACGCGAGCAGGTAGACGACGAGCCGGAAAGCGCGATCGCTGAACTTCCTGTTGAGCCAAACGCCCAGGGCTGCGCCCACAGCCACGCACGGCACAAGCACCAGGCTCGTTCCGACGTTCTTTCCCGTCATCAGTCCCTCAGTGCAGTAAGGGATCAGCTTTACGAGGTTGCCAACAAAGAAGTACTTTATCGTTGTGCCGACAAATGTCCGCTTGGTGAGCCGCTGGGGGAGCAGGAAGATGACGATCAACGGACCGCCGGCGTGCGCCAGCGTGGAAGTGACGCCTGCGCATGCCCCCAGGGCAACGCCATGCTAGACGCGGGGCTTGTAGACGCCGCCCGGCGCTGCCAGACGCCGCTCACGCGCCATCCGGTAGAATTGCACGCCCACAAACGCCACCGACAGAAACCCGACGAGACGCTTCATCCATAACCGCGCATCCGGCAGACCCAGGAACCAGTCCAAAGCGAACGTCCCGACGGCAATCCCGACCAGCAGGCCGGGGATCAAGATGGCGAGATTTCGGGTGTCGTGCTCACGGGGGTAGTGAGCCAGCGAGAAGAGGTCACCCGTAATGAGAACCAGCAGCATCACCGAGAGCATGTCGGCCGGCCCGAGCACCGTGACCATCAACGGCACGGCCAGGAGCCCGGCCCCCGTACCAAAGCCGGCCTTTGAGAGCCCCACCAGAGCGGCCGCGATCGCCGCAGCCGACCACTGCAAAATCGTCAGATCAGCAATTCCCATCGCCGCCCGCTGTCTCGGATTGACGCCATGAACGCATGCCGGCCCGCCCGGCCGAACAGGGAAAACGGGGCCGGGACACCATACGCAATCGGCGTCCGCTTTTCCACAGTATCAGTCCGGACGGAGCGAAGTCCGGGCGAGATGCCCTCTGCCCGGACGCAGGTCAGGGAACCGTGCCGGACAGTTCCGCGAACCCGGGGGATCCGGAGAAACGGCACGCCCCCGGCGAACTTCCCCTTGCATCCGCCCCCGACGCAGCTTAGGATGGGGAATCCCGGGGCGAGGATCGCCAGGATGCACTACTTCATAGCCTTCCAGATCCTCTGCGGCTGCTTCAGCGCCTTTGTAGCCGGCCGCAAAGGCCGCAGCCGGCTGGCATGGTGGTTCGTCGGGGCGATGCTGCCGCTTCTCGGGGTGGTTCTCAGTCTGATAGTCCTTGAGGCCCCAACCGCGCCGTCTTCTTCGCGGGGCGTGGGCGGGGCCGTTTCGGCGCAGTCCCGTGCCCGCAGGAGGCCAAAGCGCTGTTCCAAGTCCTATACGCCCGACTGCTCCGGCTGCCCCTTCTTTCGGCGCCGGCTCTTCGACGCGGACCGCTCGGAGGACAAGAAAGGCTACTGCGAGTTCTTCAACAAGGAACTCAGGGACGAGTCGAAGGCGAAGGGCTCCAGTGTGGTGATCGAGGACAGTTAGGGCGCGCGGGGAAGCAGAACAAGAAGGCAGACGGGAACACACCAGTTTTGGTGCAAAAGGCGCTTGACGGCAGCCATCTGCTTTGTTAGAAATGGCATGTCAAGACCCGGCAGTCGTCTATGAGTCGCGCAGTCACGCTCTGACGGAGTAGGTTCTGATGATGATAAACCGGAAAGGGGTTTTACTCGTTTCCTTACTGGCAGTCTGTCTTCTGGCCCGTGCGGCTCTTGGCCAGGATGCCGTAACTGCTCAGCAGGTAAGGCGCTCCATCAACGCACTGGAGAGAACCCCGAACTACGAGCGCACGGACAAACGAGCGGAACTCGTCGAGCTGGGCCAGGCGGTCGTTGACCCGCTGATCGCCATAGTCAAGGAACACCGGGATGCGGAAGACGTCAATTTCGTCGGTCACTGCATCATCGCGCTGGGCGAACTGGGAGCCAAGGAGGCCGGGGACGTCCTGATTGACGCACTTGGCAGTGCCAACATGCAGTTGGTGTACTGGGCCGCCGGCGCGCTCGGACAGATATGGGAAGGGCAAGGCGGCACCGATGCCCAAAGCAGGCAGGTCAATGCGGCGCTGCTGGCTCTGCTGTACTCCGACACGCCGCTGGCGAT
>DAOVRD010000083.1 GCA_030628375.1 Planctomycetota bacterium | reverse complement strand
GGTGACGTAGATCTCCGAGTAGGCGATCTGCCAGAGCAGGTAGTTGGAGACGCGCATCTCGCCCCCGATGCGAATGAGGAGGTCGGGGTCGGGCAGGTCTGTCCGATATAGGTAGTCGTTGAATCGCGGCTCGTCGATCTGCTCGGGGGAGAGGGCGCCGGAGACGGCGTCTTCGGCCAGGCGGCGCCGTCCCTGCGGGTGACCTGGGAGGGGGCCGGAGCCGGACTCGAGATGGGACCTTACCATCCCAACGACCTTTCGGAGTACCACGAAGCCGGGGGCAGTCTCAGGTTCGCCCTACGCAGCGACGGCGGGATCCCACGTGGTCTGCGGGTGTTTGTGAGAGACGACGCAGGCCGCACGGCCAGCGTGGACATATCAAGTACGTGGGGCGGCGCCCAACTTACGCGTGAATGGCGGAAGGTGACCGTCCCGCTGAGCGAGTTCCAGATAGATTGGCGCAGGTGGTTGTCCTGCGGATTGGAGTTGCCCCCGCACACCTCCGGCCGCATCAACATTGACGACATCGAGATCAGATGCGGACCTTAGACACACAGGCTCGGCCGTCCCTACGGGACGGAATACCGCTTGTCCACCCGTTTCCCAGGGATAGAATCCCTGGGCTATTACCAGTGGTCCCTCCGGGACCAAAGCGTCTTTGTGTCTCTCCTTGCCCAAGGACAATCTCGGGGCTATTGTTGATCGTTCCTTCGGGACCGAACCGTCTCTGTGTCTCTCCTTGCCTAAGGGCAATCTCGGGGCTATTATTGATCTCCTGACCAAAGCCCCGGAGGGGCTCTCGAAAATAGCCCAGCGATTCATCGCTGGGGTTCGGAGCCACACGCCTGTGCCAGTCCCGTAGGGACGACCGTAGAACAGGCAATGACATCCCGTTTGCAAAGCCCCGGAGGGGCTTTCGAGAATAGCCCAGCGATTTATCGCTGGGGTTCGGGGTTCGGAGCCAGATGTTTGCGCGGGTCCCGTAGGGACGACCGGAAAACAGGCAATGACATCCCGTTCGCAAAGCCCCGGAGGGGCTCTTGAGAATAGCCCAGCGATTCATCGCTGGGGTTCGGGGTTCGGAGCCAGACGTTTGCGCGGGTCCCGCAGGGACGACCGAAGAACAGGCTGTCCCCTCCTTGCGCAGTCATTTGAACCGGCCCACCTCCCACAGAAACGTTGGAGGCAAGCGCACGAGATGAATTATGAATGATGAATTATGAATGTAGAATGAACGATTACGCGAGCGGCGTGGCGCAGTAAGTAGTAGTCGGCCGCGCCGCGTCTGTTAATTCATCATTTTTCATTCATCATTCTTCATTGCCTCTTCGTCCTTGATGCCGCGGGCCTTGCGGATGGCGTCAAGACGGGCCTTCAGGGTTTTCTCGTGGCCCTGCTCGGTCGGGCGGTAATAGATGCGCGTGGTCGGGATATAGTCCTGGTCCACCCAGTGGCCTTCGAATGCGTGGGCATACTTATAGCCCTTGCCGCGCCCGAGCCTTTCGGCGCCGGGATAGTTGGCGTCCTTCAGATAATCCGGCACGGGCAGCGTCCGACCCTCCTGCACGTCCTTTTCGGCGGCGGCGATGGCCATGTATGAAGCGTTGCTCTTGGGCGCGCACGCGATATAGGTGACGGCCTGGGCCAGCGGTATCTTCCCCTCGGGCATGCCGACGAACTCAACCGCCTGCTGGGCCGCCGTCGCCAGCACCAGGGCGTTGGGGGCGGCGTTGCCGACGTCCTCGGCGGCGCAGATGACGATCCGCCGCGCGATAAAGCGCGGGTCCTCCCCGCCTTCCAGCATCTTTGCCATCCAGTAGAGGGCCGCGTCGGGGTCGCTGCCGCGCATGCTCTTGATGAACGCGCTGGCCGTGTCGTAGTGCTCGTCCTCGTCCCGGTCGTATACCAGGACCTTGCGCTGAATGGAAGCTTCCGCCAGCGGAACATCGAAGTGTATCTTGCCGTCCGGGCCCGGTTCGGTGCTGAGGATGCCGATCTCGAGGGCACTGAGCGCCCGCCGGGCGTCGCCGTCGCACATCTCCACCAGATGATCCAGGGCGGCGGCGTCCGCCTCTACGGCATGGCCCCCCAGCCCCCTCTCCTCGTCGCGCAGCGCCCGGAGAAGAAGCTCGCGAAGCTCCTCTCTTTCCAACGGCTTGAACTGGAATATCTGCGAACGCGAGAGCAGCGGAGAGTTTATGGAATGAAACGGGTTGTGGGTCGTGGCGCCGATGAGGATCACCGTGCCCTTCTCGACATCCGGCAGCAGCACGTCCTGCTGAGCCCGGTTGAACCGGTGCAACTCGTCAATGAACAACACGGTCCGCCGGGCCGAACGCCCCTTGCGCTCGACGGCACGCGCGAGCACTTCACGGATCTCGGCCACGTTCGAAGTGGTGGCGTTGATGGGCTCGAAGGTGGCCTGGGTCCGGCCGGCGATGACGTAGGCCAGCGCGGTCTTCCCCGTGCCTGGAGGGCCGTAGAAGATGAGAGAGGCCAGTCGGTCCGCCTTTATCATCCGCCAGAGCAGTTGGCCCTCGCCGACGAAATGCTCCTGACCGACGAACTCCTCCAGTGTCCGCGGGCGCATTCGGATCGCCAGCGGTGCATCCGCAGGAGGCTCCAGAGACTGCTCCCCCGCCTGTTCCCCAAAGAGCGACATATCCGCCTCCACGGCTACCGATAGCCCTCAAAGCGCCATCCTGGGGCACAGCGTACAGCCAAACCGGAAGGGCGTCAAGAAGGCCGGGCTCGGCCGGCGCATCCGATACGCGGCGCTTGTGACCGGCAATACAACGACCTTAACAGGATGCACAGGATGTGCAGGATAAACTGGGCCCGGTTCCGGCTCCCCGCCTACCCGGGAAAAACAGGGACTGGCACATCCTTCTATGCCAGTCCCATTTTTCGCTGCGATGCCGGAAAATGGGATACAGGCACCCCTCGCGTGGCTCGGGATTGCCAGTCCCCATTTTCCACGCCCCGGGCGCTCATGGGCCGCCCATAGGACGGCAGTAAACGCCCTCGAAATCCGCCCCGGCAGGATGACGCGACGCGACCAGGAAGACCCGCAGCCGGAAGTCCGACAGGTTGACCGGGTGATGTTGTATCTCCTTGCCATCCAGCATCACTGCCAGACGGCGCGCGTCGGGGCTGTAACGCAGGCCCAGCGTATGCCACTCCCGATCCTCATCGCCCACAGCAGCACGGACCGCCCTACCGGCCGACGTCTGCCCGGACTTCCTGACTATCCAATAGGACCGACCGTCGAAGTAGAACTCAAAGATGTTGCCGTTGATGCTTGCCAAGCCGATGCCCGCCCGAGAGAAACCGGGCCGGGCCAGCATCTCCGGAGTAGCCCTGAACCGAACGCCCAGAGCGAAGCCCCGGTTGCGAACGGGACGGACGGATTCCCGGTAGACGATGGTTTCCCGACCGGTGCCCCGGCTTCTGAGTTGGAGAACGCCGTCCACCACCTGCTGAGAGGCGTCGGGGGCGGTACGCAGGTCCCACAGATCGCTCTGGAACCCACGGCGGGCGAGTTCGCGGGCGAAAGGGGCCGCCTCGTGGGGGACTTGCACCATCCGTCTGCGCACATCGCCCGTGGCTTGTCCCGCCCTGCGAGCAACGTCCGCGTCGCTGCTCGCCATTGCGATCTCGTAGTGCTCCAGCGCAAGCCCGTAGTCGCCGCGAGCGCGGTAGGCGTCCGCGAGCTTCAAACGGAGTTCTCCCGTCACAAGGGCAGACGATGTGCCCGAAGCCAGGCGCGGATGAGCGTCCACAGCCCGGAAGAACCCCAGGATGGCATCCACGTCGGCGCGAGTCTCCAGCAAATCGCGACCCCAGGAATCGAAAAGGTCGCCCATCATGCGGCCGGCCGTGCGGGCCTTCTCTTCGTCACCGCCGAAATCCTGCAGCAGTTTGACGCCTGCCGCGAGGGCCTCTTCATAGCGGTGCTCTCGCATCAGCGCCTGGGTCCCGCGCACGGCCGTCTCCCATCGCTCCTCGAGAGCCGCCCGGAGCTGACGGTGGCGGATGGCTTCGCCGAGTTGCCTGGTTCGACGGGCGGCCGGCAGTTGCTCCCTCATGCGCCGCAGCACGATCTCCGCTTCGGCGTCACGGTCCTGCTCCAGCATCTTCATCGCGCAGGAATACAGTTCCTCCGTCAGCTCCTCGTGCACGCGCTCCGACAGTCGCTGGAGTTCATCCCGCCCCTGCGGAGAAAACCCTTCGTGCCGCGCCCCCTCCAGCAGGACGAAGGCCTGCCAGTAGCGTCCACCGTCCGCGCCCGCCGCGATCTCTTGCAGCACGTCCCTCGGGGCGCGGGCAGGCGGTTGGGGGGGCCGCGGGCCGGCCTCCGCCTCCGGAGGCGCGGCCGGCCACAACAAGACCGACAGGGCGACGCCGGCCGCCGTTATGGCCAGCGCCAGGCCCCAGGACAAGGGCACCACAGCCCGCCGAAGCTCCGCTATTGCGCCCCTGCTCGGGCCGCCGGGCGGCGGCTCGTAGAACAGGGAGCCCGGATTCGTCCGCTCAATCAGGGGCGCGCCGCTGACGAGGTGCTGCTCGGCCAGCTCCAGATCGCGCAACAGCGCCTCGGAATCGTACCGCTCCTCCCGGTCCTTGGCCAGCATCTTCTCGATGATCCGGCCGAGGAACTCCGGGACGTCCTCGGCCACCTCACACACGGGCGCGGGGTGCTGGCGGGTGTTCGCCCGCAGATACTCCTTGCTGGTGGCCGCATCGAAAGGCGGGACGCCGCCCGTCAACTGGTAAGCCGCCACCCCCAGGCTGAACACGTCGGCACGCCCGTCCACGGGCCGCAGCCTGATCTGCTCCGGCGACAGGTACTTCGGCGTGCCCGGTATGCGCGAAGGCATTCGCTGGCGGACGATGTCCGTCTCGCTGACGTTCTTGGCGATCCCCAGATCGGTGAGCTTTACGTGGATGGCTCCGTTGGGATCCCGGTCCAGCAGGATGTTGCCCGGCTTGACGTCGCGATGCACGATGCCCTGGTGGTGAATGGCCACCAGAGCGCTGGCCGTCTGGCGCAGGACGTGGACCTTATCCACCAGGCTGAAGTCACTCTCGCCCCGCATGCAACTGAGAAGGTTGTTCTCAACGAACTCCATCGAGTAGTAGTAATCGTCCCCAACCTGCCCGGAGCCCAGGAACTTGACAACGTTGGGATGCTGGACGCTCATCAGCATCCGGACCTCGCGGTCGCGCAACTCGCGGCTCGTCTGCGGCGTGTCTTCGTCGCCGGACTCGAACACCTTGACCGCAACGACGGTGTTGTCCCGGTTGTGGCGTGCGCGGAAGACGCTGCCCACGCGGCCTTTGCCCACGTGTTCGAGAAGGGCGTAATTGCCGAATTGCCTGGGTTCCATGGCCGACCAATGCGGTTACCTGGACCTGCGCTTCGGGCGCATGCGGCCTATCCTGAGGTAGTTGGCAATGTTGGCGGACGGATCAATGACGGGAACGATCTTGCCGTCCCGGCTGCTCATCAGCGAGGCGAGGCCGGGCCCGTGCCCTGCCGTCATGCAGCAACTGTGCACGATGATGCCGATGCTCATCGCCCCCTTCCTGTAGATCCGTCCGAAGGTATGATCGGCGTCTTCGACCGCCACAATATCTCCCAGCCTCAGGTCCGCCAGTTTGTACTGCGCGACGACCGCCGGATCGAAGAGCTGCACGTCGTAATCACCGCTGAAGGTGTGGGCCCGACCCAATCCGCTGCCCATAATCGCCGCAGGCACCAGACGGGCAACGCGCACCTCGAGCGTGTCGCCGTCCCGTTTGGGAGCTATTTTCGCCAGCAAGCGAGGATCGAGGTTCATCAGCGCGACGTGGGGCACGTCCACCAGTTTGAGGCCCAGCCCCCGGGCGCGGATCTGGACCTTGTCGCCGATCACAAGCTTCTCCATCGTCGAGTCGGCAAAGTCCACCAGCACGTGTTCGATGCCGCCGTGTTTGCCGGTCACTGTGCCCTCGGCGCCTTTGGCATCGCCGCTGACCACCCGTGCCACGTTACCGACACAGGCCAGCGTGTTGAGGGCGGTGTTCTGATCTTGCCTTTCGGTCTTGATCGAAACGCCGGGCTCGACATGATCGGCCTCCCAACGTGTGGCGCTGTCGCCCACCTTGCAGTTGTAGGTGATCCCCCCGACTCCCGGCAGCAAGGAAGGCTTCCCGTCCGGCCCCACGCGCCAGGCGCCGCCGCTGACGGGTGCCGATACCTGGCCGAGGACCGACTGCTCCACAAGCTGGGCCTCGTTCGTCTTCAGTCCGCTCGCTTTCCTTTTCGCCAATGCAGTACCCTCCTTTCAAGTTGTGCCGTTCAGTTGACAACACGCCTCGAACCACGGCCGAATCTGACAAGGATGGACAGGATGTACAGGATCAAAGACATCAGGATGCTATTGCTTCATCCTGTCTATCCTGTACATCCCTGTTGATTCTTGCCGTTGAACTTGTCACTCGTTGGGACTCAACCGTCTCCGCCCGTTTCCAGTTCGGCCATCCTCTCCCGGGCTTCTGCGGCCAGTTCGGGGACGCCGACACGATCATGGGCCCGGCGATACAGCTTCAGGGCCCCCTCGACGTCGCCCCCCTCGACGAGGCGGCCGGCGCTTTGTTCAACCGCCCTGAACGACGCGTGGGCCAGCCGCACGGTGTACTGCCGCCTCTGCTGGAGCAAGCCCGTCGCCGACGGCGGCGGATGCAGTCTCTGCAACTCCTGCTGGAGTCCGAGGGCGGCAGCATGATCGTTGTCCGCTTCACGGGCCGCAACAGTCGAAAAAGTTTCCTGCAGGACGGCCCAGAACGTCTCAGCGCGAATCTGTGCAGCCCGCCCGGCGGCGGCCGTGCCGGCGAAGTCACGCTCCACCTGCTCCAGCTTGCCCAGGGCCCGCGTCTTGTCGCCGGCACCCAGGGTCGCCAGCGCGTCGTCGTAGCCGAGCTGCGCGCGTTGCTCCAGACGGACCCGCTGGGCCACGGGACGCTTGGCCCTGCTGCGCGCGTAGGCGAGAAGGCGCACCGTGATGATGCCGACTGTTGCCGTCACTGCCGCCAGGAAGGCCAGATTGACCATCACCGCACGACGGCCCTCCCAACGAACATAGTCCAGCACCCGGCCGATCCGGCCGCTCCAGAGCGCCGGTCGGACTCCGCGCTCCTCGACGGCCATCAGCAAGGTATCCTGCACTTCCCCCTCCGCCATCAACTCGAAGCGGAATACGGTTGTGCTGAGGCGAATGAGCTGCCCGCTGCTCAGCGTCTGTTTGCCCTCGATACGCTGTCCGTCAACCAGCGTGCCCATCCGGCTGTTCAGGTCGTTCAGTTCCCAGCGCCCGTTCACACACGCTATCTCGCAGTGGAAACGGCTGACGGTGGGAGTGGGAACCGGGACGCTGTTGCGGTCAGAGCGCCCGAGGGTAGTGACGCGGTTCTCGGGCAGCCTGTAGACCCTTCCCGGCTCCGGTCCCTGGATCACGATGAGGACAGGCTGCATGGCGTCCAACGATCCCCTCCGCAACGTCATGAGGACATCGGAAGGCAGAAGGCTCCTGCCACTGGCGCGCCGTGGGGCCAGACCACGCCGTCGGCCGTTCCAAGGTAACAGTCGGGGCCAGCCTTGTCCAACGACAGAAGCCAGGGTTCCAGGCGGGGGCGCAGCACTCGCAGCGCGCCCAACCGCGGCCCCGGCATTCAATTGTCAGGACCAGCGGCTCCTGGTACCATGTGTCCGCCGACTGCCCCCCTTGGGGCCGCGTCGGCACGGGCTGAGTGAACAGGCGCCGGCAGAGCGGTTGAAGGATGCCGTTCGTCTGCCGGGAGCAAGAACGGCCCTCCTGGGACCTTTCCCGGCAGGAGGCACGGAAAATGAACTCCCGCCAGCGTGTGAAAGAGGCGTTGTCGCACAGACAGCCGGATCGCATTCCGCTCGATCTGGGGGGCACGGAATCGTCGGGTTTGACGGCTATCGCCTACAATCGGCTGCTTGGGTATCTTGGCGTGGAGGGAATCGCCCGCGTGATCGAGCCCTTTCAGCAGGTTGTGCTGGTGGAGGAACCGGTGCTGCGGGCGCTTGAGATCGACACCGTGGCCTTTCACTACGAACCGCGCCGCTGGAAGCCCTCGGTCCTGTCCGACGGCTCGCCGTGCCTGATCCCGGAGAAATGGAATGAGACGGTCCTGCCGGACGGGGCGAAGGAAGTGCGCAGCGAAGACGGACGCGTGACGGCCCGGATGCCTCGCGACGGGTTGTACTTCGAACCGGGCGACCCGCCGCTTGCGCGCGTCAGTTCCCCCTCGCAGATTGATCCGGGCGACCCGTGCATCACGGACTTCGATCTGCCTGCTTTCTCAGACGAGACGTGGGAGGATCGCACGCGGCGCGCCAAGACGCTCCGCGAGACCGGACGGACCGTGGCGGGCAGCCTGTGCTGCCACTTCCTGGCCGCCGGACAGATCCTGCGGGGATACGAGGACTTCATGTGCGACCTCCTGGCGGCAAAGGACATCGCGCACGCGCTCCTGGAGGCGCTCTGCACGGCCTACATCGCTCGGACGGATCGCTACGTGCGGGCGGTAGGCGAGTACCTGGACGTCATCCTGGTCAACGATGACCTGGGCACCCAGAACGGGCCCATGCTGTCCCTGGAGTTGTATCGCGAGATGATCAAGCCTTACCAGAAACGCTTCTTCGGCCACCTGAGGAGTGTTTTCCGCGGCACGCTCCTGATGCACTCCTGCGGGGCCATGGCAGAGTTCCTGCCCGATCTGATCGAATGCGGCGTGCAGGCCATCAACCCCGTGCAGATCTCCGCCCGAGGCATGTCGCCGGAGCGACTCAAGAGCGAGTTCGGCAAGGACATCGCCTTCTGGGGGGGCGGCTGCGATACGCAGCGCACGCTGAACCTGGGCACAACCGATGACGTGCGCCGCCATGTTCAACGCAACGCGCAGATCCTGGGCAAGGGCGGCGGGTTCGTCTTCACCCAAGTCCACAACATCCAGCCGGATGTCCCCCCGGAGAATGTCGTGGCCATGGTCCAGGCGCTCCGTGCAATTGGGTGAGAAGGGAGGAAGAGCAGGAGGACGTACCTGCGCGGGGGGCCGGCTGTTGCGGCGCGTCGCGGCTGACGATCGCCGTCAACTGTAGGGGATCCCCTTACCCGACAGCCGCAGCGTGTAGAAAGTCCAGGTTTCCCCGGACTTCATGAAGACGATCTGTATGCGCAGGATGTCGGCCTCGCGAATGCCGCCTTCCGGCCAGACATAGGGGACCTGGTAGACGGCCATGATTCCCCTGGTGGGCACGTAGGCCAGTCCGTAGACTTCTTCCGCCAGCGGCCAGTCCGAGATGAGGAATTCCTCCAACCTTTCCAGGTCGTCATAGATGCCCTGCGACCCAGGGCTCAGTCTCAGCAGACGACGCCACCAGCTCAGCTTTGGGGACCGCTTGCGGCAGGCGTCCTCCTCCGGCAGCTCGTAGAATATCTCGCTGATGTGGCCCTCCCTCATATTGTCGAGGATGACTTGTATCTTGGGCCACAACTGCTTCCGGACCTCTTCCGGCGGGTCAAGAGCATCTCCGCTGCGCGGCCCGGTCAGTTCGAGGTCATAGATGGACCACTGCCCGTCCACACGGGCCAGTGCGAACCGGTCCTTGAAGCGCCGACCCATGCTGTTGGTGCAAGGCACCTTGACCCAGAAGGCGCCGCTTTCCCACTTCCTCCAGCCCACGCCGCGCAGAACGGCCTCGGCATCAATCTTGTAGCCGGTGTAGCGCCGCAGCCAGACCACCGCCTCGGTGCAGTTCAATATCTCCCTGGCCTTGCCCCGCGAAAGCGTAGGAGCCAGAAGCGGTTCGACAAGGTGAGGCGAATCCTGCCGCACGGCCTCACCGAAAGCACTGAGCAACCGCCCCGCCTCTTCCCTGCCCTGTTCCGCAACCTGCAGATTCTGCACAGTCGGCGCCGCACAGCCAACTGTCAGACCGATAAGAAGAACGGGTAAGAAGAACTTGCGCCCGCCGCTCATGGCTCATCGCCTTTCAACCAAGGTTCCGGTGCCGTCCGGCCGGCTCCAAAGCCCCTTTATGGTAGCCGCCCGACATGCTCACTGCAATCGCCAAAGGGGCCGGCGCACGGCATCAGACCTCTGGGGCCCGGTGCTTTGCGCCCCGGGGCGCGAACGTCAGACGCAGCACGGTCGCCACTCCACCCCAGACCTCGCGCCAGGAGATCTTCGAGCGCCCCCGCTCCCGGTCAGCGAACACGATGGGGACCTCCGCGATGCAGAACCCACGCCCCGAGCAATGCCACAGCATCTCCTCCTGAAAGGAGTATCCCGTGGCGCGGATGTTGTCGAGAGCGATCTGCTCCAGGACGCTGCGCCTGAAGCAGCGGAAGGCGCCCGTGCAGTCCGCCGGCTCCAACCGCAGTGCCAGACGCGCCACCAGGTTGGAGAGGCCGCTGAGCAGGACACGCCGCAGGGGCCAGTGCTCGTGCCCGCCCCCGGGGACGTATCGAGACCCGATCACCACGTCGTTGCGCAAGCTGGACTCCAGGAGGGCGGGGATCCGGTCGGGCGGGTGGGAGAAATCGGCGTCCATCGTGACAACCCGCTCGTAATCGCGGGCCAGGGCCCACCGGAAGCCGGCGATGTGCGCCGTACCCAGGCCCAGTTTGCCTTCGCGGCGCAGCAGGTGGACGCGCGGCTCGCGTGCGGACAACTCCTGGACGAGTTCGCCCGTTCCGTCCGGCGAGTTGTCATCCACCACCAGCACTTCCAGGGCGCTTCCCTGGCGCAGGATGGCGTCGCACAGGGGCTCGACGTTCTCCCGCTCGTTATAGGTGGGCACGACCACCAGGGTCTTGAGCGTGTCGGCGGCTGAGCGGGCGCAACCGGCCTCTGCCACTCCCCGTTCCCTCCCCCTGGGGCAGCCGAACGACCAACACCAGCCCACGGCGCCCCCGAAGGGCCCGCGGAGCCCTTATGCGTCACTGAGGCTTCAGGACTTTCCCCTTCAGGTTCCTGACGGTCACCCTGCCGTCGGAGACGTGCAACTGCTTGTCCGCATAAGGCAGTTCTGCCGGGTAGTGGGTGATGGTAAGCACTGTGCGGTCCTTGATAAGGGTGCCCAAGCCCTCGATAGCCCTCTCCCGGGCGTCCGCATCTAGCGAGACCAAAGGCTCGTCGAGAATCAGTATTCGGGGATTCTTAAGGATGACGCGCGCGATCATCAGGCGCCTCTTCTCCCCCTGCGAGAGCTGAGTCCCTCCTTCCCCGATCACGCTCATGTAACTGTTGGGAAGTTTCTCGATGAACTCGTCGGCGTATGCACGCCGGGAGGCCTCCATGACGGCCTCGTCACTGGCTCCAGGCGCGGCATAGCGGATGTTGGCCATGATGGTATCGTTGAAGAGGAAGCAGTCCTGGAAGACGAAACCGACCTGTCGCCTCAGCGAGGGCAGCGTGAAGTCCCGCACGTCCACTCCGTCAATTGTTATCGAACCCTCGCCAGGGTCGTAGAAGCGTGCGATCAGGTTGACGCAAGTGCTCTTGCCCGCACCGCTGGGGCCCGTAATCAGCACGTGCTCACGCGGCCCGACGCGGAAAGAGACGTCTTGCAGGACCGTGGCGTTGCCGTAGCCGAACGTGACGTTGCGGAACTCGATCTGCCCGGGCGATATCTCGTGAGGAAGGGCCCGGCTGCTTTCCGCCACGTCGGGCTCGATGTGCATGATCTCGAAGATCCTCTCCACGGACGCGCTGGTCCGGGAGAACTTGCCCGCCTGCGCGACCAGTCCGAGCAGGCACGGATAGAGGTATTTTGTGTAAAGGAAGAACGCCACGAACTCGCCCGGCCCAAGGCGTTTGTTCACAACCAGGTAGCCGCCGACGCCGAACAGTACTATGAGGCTGATCCCCACCAGCAGGTCCGCCGCCACCTTCTGCAGGACGTAGTACCAGCTCTGCTTTATCTGAGCGTGCATCCCCTTCCGCATGGATTCCCTGAGCCTGGCCTGCTCCAGCAGTTGGGTGGCGGAAGCCTGGACGGTGGCGGCGCCGTCGAACTGCTCTATCAAGTCGCCGCTGATATCGGCTATCTGCTCCTTCGCCAGCCTGGCGTACTCCGTTATCGGCTTCTTAAAGAGCCTGTAGACGAGAACGTGAAAAGGAAGGACGGCCAGGGTGACCAGGGCCAGCACCGCGTGCATGGATAATATGAGCCCCGCGGCAACCAGAAGCATCAGTACGTTCAGCATGACGTTGACCAGTTCGTCCTGTATGAACTGCTTGACGGACTGCACGTCCTGCATGACGCGCGCGGAGATCTTGCCAGGCTTGTTCTGCTGGAAGAAGTCCACCGAGAGAGCATGCAAGTGGGCAATGAGGCGCTGCCGCAGCCCAAACGCTATCCTCTCTCCCACCACCATGGTCCTCGTCTTCGCGAGATAGAAGAGGAGATTCCGCATGCCGTACACTACGAATACAATGACCAACACATAAGGCAGGATGGACAGACCGGCGACCTCCTCTTCGGCGCTGCTGACCTCCTCAGCGAAGAAGACGTTGTCAATGACGAAGCCCAGCAGCCGGGGTATCGCCAGATTGAAGCAGGCCAGTATGGCAAGGCACACCAACACCCCGACCAGCACATACTTGTGCGGCCTCACCAACTTGACCATCTCTCGCAGAGGCTTGACTTTCCTGCTTTTCATCGGCTCTCCAGCCCGGCCCAACTCAGCGACTGGCTTGTGGACCAATAGGTGTGGGAGCGCAAGGGATTATGCCGACCGGTCGCGCCGGGAGCAAACAGGATCCTCCGGGCACGCGTCAAATCTGTGAGGTGCGTGCCGCATAGCTGAACACCACTTTGCCGTTCCGCAGCATCACCACGCCGTCCTGGTAGTACCAGACTTCCGCCGGGCCGTCCGATCGCTCTTGCTCAACCAGGACCGGCTTTCCCAGCAGGGATTCCGCTTCCGAGGCGGACATTCCGATCTCCACTCTGGCAAAGCGAGAGTCAGGGACGGCGAGCCGCTCAGTTCCTCCGATGGTCGGGGTGTCGTTGCGCGGAGTCGCCCTGGTAAGCCCGAGGGCAGAGCAGCCCAGGGAAGCAACGACCAGAACGCTCACCAGGATGACACGACTCCCTCGCATCAGAATCCCTCCATTGCCAGGGTCTCCTCGATGATACGATAGGCCTGCTTCAGCTTGGCCGCCAGGGCCTCGTAGTAGTAGTCGCTCTTGAAGAAGAACTCGGCCACGTCCTGATCTACCAGGAATGTTCGGTCACGGGCCTCGCCAAGCTGTGGGATGACGATCCTGCGGCCCACTCGGAAATTCCTCAGCAGGAGCATGTCTTCGAAGTTGTTGACCTTGGCGACCTCGTGCATGACGAGGGCCCTCCTGAGCCGGGTCAGGTCCTTATCAGTATCCAGCACGAAGGCGAACTCGTGGTAGGCATAATCGTCGTGCAGCCGGTTGATGTCCAGAAGCGCGTCCTCCACCTCGTCACGGTCCTGCACCTTCCTGACCTCCACTTCGGCGACGGGTGATGCGAGCACCTCCTCAAGCCGGCCCTCTGTAGGCACCTTGTAACGGAAGAATAGCACTTCTTTCGGGTATTCGCGCTCGAAATAGGATTCGAGCGTCCCGTCC
>DAOVRD010000027.1 GCA_030628375.1 Planctomycetota bacterium | reverse complement strand
GGTCCAGTCGGTGATCTTCATGTCCTTCCTCCTCAGGGGAACGGATCGCGGCCGGCCCGCCATCGTAAACGCACGCGGCATCCCGTGCAAGAGCAGCCGCGCGGCGCGCCCGCTTCATTCGCCGGGGCCGAGCGGCCTCTGTATAATGGCGGCGTTTCCTTGATCGGGACCAGGAAGGGCGAGCGATGACCGAGGTCGAGTCCTACCATTACGACAAGCTGACCTGGCCGGAATTGCGGGAAGCCGTCGCCCAGGGGCGAGTGATCGTGCTGCCGGTGGGTTCAACGGAGCAGCACGGTCCGCACCTGCCCCTGGACGTGGACAACTTCCTCTGTCAGAGCGTCTGCGAGGGCGGGGCGAAGCTCGTGCCGGACGACGTGCTCCTCATGCCGCCGCTGAGCTACGGCTTCAACTGGCACCACATTGACTTCCCCGGCACGATCGGCATCGGCTGGGACAACTACGTGCGGTTCCTGCTGGACATCGTGCGGAGCGTGGCCCACCACGGGTTCAAGAAAGTGCTGATCGTCAACGGCCACGGTTCGAACCGGCCGCTTGTTGAGGTGGCCGCCCGTCAGGCGACCATGGACAACGAGGTGATCTGCGCGGCCTTCAGCTACTTCGAACTCGTTCCGGAGGTCGTGGGGAAGGTGCGGGAGTCCCCGAAGGGCTGGGTTGCTCACGCCGACGAGATCGAGACTTCCATGTATCTCTACCTGCGACCCGAAGGGGTGCGCACCGAACTCGCCAGGGCGGAGAACAACATGCTTCCCTCGGAGTTCTGGTGGCAGGACCTGGAGAAGCCCGGCAGGATCGGCATGATGGAATGGTGGAGCAGCTTCTCTCACACCGGCGTGCTGGGCGACCCGACGCTGGCCTCTGCCGAGAAAGGGGAGATCCTCTATCGCGCCGTCACCGAGGAGCTGGCGAAGCTGATCCGCGAGTTCAAGGATCGCCCCATCCGGCCCCGGCAGGATCACCACTGATAGCGGCCCGGCGGCTCGCTCAAACGCCGCCTGCACGATTCGCGCACGCAGTTGAAAGAAAGGATGGTTGCCATGGTGGAAGATCAATTGGAGGGAGCACGCGCGGGTCCCGAGTTCCGCGAGAGCATCATGCGCGAGATATCTCGGGTTGAGGTCCGCCCGGAGAAATCACCTCAAGACCACGGCCGAGTGCTATTGCTGGACAAAGACGGCCGTTGTTTGACGATCATAATCGGCAAAGCGGAGGAGCATGCCATACATAGGGCCGTGACGGGGGAAAGGCCCCCTCGGCCGCTGACGCACGAACTGTTTCTGTCTGCGCTTGAGTCGTTCGGCATCTCCGTCAAAGAGGCGCGCGTGACGGGGCTGCAAGAAGGGACTTTCTTTGGCGCGCTGGTCCTGGAGCGCGCGGGAGAAGAGCACGTCGTGGACAGTCGCCCCAGCGACGCCGTCGCGCTGGCCATGATGACAGGAGCGAGAGTGACGGTGGCAGAGGAAGTTATGCGAAGAGGCGGCGCGCAATACGTCCGCAGCGAAGCCGACCTTGAGAAGATCTGGGAGGGGTTTGTAGTGGCAGGCCCAGAGCAATTCGATCAAGACTTAGTGGAACTCTGCGAAAGACTGCTGGAACTGTCGGACGCCGCGCTGGCCAAGGTTGTCGAAAAGGTCGGCGCCACGGCGGTGGGCACCGCGTTGGCAGCGATGTCCGAGACCGTTGAGGAAAAGCCGGGGTGGAAAGAGAAGGTCGTCGCCCTCACTCCCACAATCAAACCCGAAGCAAGGCAGAATCTGCCTGAGGACGTAGCGCAGGCCCTGGACTCGCTACTGGCAAAGCTTGAGCGGGCGGGGATCAGGATTGACGCAGATTCTCTCCCTCGCAGGCTGAGCGCAGAACGCGTCATAGAGGCACGAAAGGCCATCCGGGCCGCTTTTGGGCAAGTGACGAAGCAGTCTGGCACCGGCTGTTGACGCGTGGGTACGTGCCGCTTCCGGCCCAGTCTGGGCCGCCACACGTGCCAGAGTGAATCGCTGCCCTGGCTGCGCCGCGTTTTCTGGCGTGCGGCACGCTTCGGAACCGGGAGGTCGCCGGCCCTGGCCTCATGCACCGGCGGTTGTTGAATCGGAGGGGGGGACTTCGACCGCCGTTCCGGCGGGTTGGATACGCGGCAGGGGGACGCTCACCGTCTCGCTCCGGACGGCTGCCGCCAGCGCCTCCAGGTCCTCCGGTGAGCTGTCGCCCAGCAGGAACAGGGAGTCGTCCGGACCAAGCGGGAATCGCTGTGTGGGGTTTGCGTAGATCTCACCTTTCCGCTCGACCGCCAGCAGGATCTCCTCCAACTGCTCGTTGAGCAGCAGGAAAAGCTGCCGGAACGTCAGACCCGCGAGGGTGGGAGGCAGCGCCTCTTTGTGCACCTTGCTCTCGCTGCCGATGGACAGGACGTCGCTCAGAAACCACGAGAGGCCGTGATTGAGCGCCGCCTGAGTGAGAAGCCGCAGGCTCAGATCGCCCACACAGACGACCTCGTCCGCTCGGGTTCGGCTCAGGTGCCTCTTGCTGTCCCGCCTGACGATCTCCACGCAGGAGTATGTCTTCTGGCTGCGCGCTTCCACGGCCAGCATGATCAGCGTGTTGACGGAGTCCTTCAGCGTGTCGGACGTAATGCGCCAGTCCAGCGGTATGATCGTCACTTCGGCGTCCTTGATGGCGGCCCGTTCAAGGACGCCCTCTTCGCTGGGATTGCCGTTGATGTAGTGGACGTAGGGATCGTTCGACGGCGCTTGCGAGAGGAGTTCGTCTATGACCACGACGTGACGGAGTTTAGGCAGCGAGTCGCTTGTCAGGCTTTCCAGGAGGAAAGAATCGCTCCTGCCCCAACCGCAGATGACGAAATGGTCCTTCACGGACACCGACTGGCTTGCCTGCGGTCGCAGCGCCAGCCGGACCAGGTGGGAGGCCAGGTCGGCAGTCACCAGGGCCACCAGGGCTATCCCCAGTATCATGGTGACCGCCGCACAAATCCACCCGGACCAACTGGTCGGTTCATGCACGTCAAATCCGCTGACCAGCAGCACGAACACAGAACGGAAGGTCTTGGCCATCGTCGCATACGACTCTGAGAGGTCTTTCTCGGCCTGGTGCAGCCCCACGGCGCTCACCAGCGCCAGCACCATGAGCACTACGGCGACCTTCATGGCCGGGCGAGCGACCGTGCTCGTCCACATGCCGTAAAAGAAGCGCCGGGTCCGGTGGGCGAGAACCCGGAACCGATGCTCCCTGCGTCTGTGTTTCTGCACAACCGAATTCACTGGGCGGCGCTCCGCAATGCCTGCTTGAACGGCTTCATTCCTGCGCGGCCTCTGACGTCTGCCCGGGGCCGAAGTCTTCTATGCCGTGGGGATAGCTCTCCGCCAGGAGGAACAGGTTGTCGCCGTCCTCCAGTACGAACGTCCCCCTGGGGTTCGTGAAGACGTCGTTGCCCCTGCGCACAGCCATCACGATCAAGTCCATCTCGTCGTTGAGCAGCGCGACCAGCCGGCGGAACTCCGATCCGATGAGGGCCTTCGGAACGGGGGTGCAGTAGATCTCGCTGCCCCTGTTGAACGTAAGGATGTCGTCGAACAGCCGCGACAGGCCGTGGTTCAGAGCGGCCATGACGAGCATCCGCTGCGAGATGTCCGCCACGCAGATTGGCTCGTCCACACCGGCCCGTTCCAGATGGCGCTTGCTCTCCGCCTTCATCAGTTCCGCGCAGGTGTACACCTCGCGGTTCATGGACTCGATGGCGAGCGTCACCAGCGCCGTCTTGCTGTCGCGCAGACCGGGGTTGGGCAGCGACCAGTCCGCCAGTATGATGGCGGTGCTCGCCTCAGAGACACACGCGCGTTCGAGCGCCTCGTCCTCGGTGGGGTCGCCGTGAACGAAGTAGACGTAAGGATCATTGATCGGACACTGCTCCACCTTGTCGTCAATGATCACGATGTGCTGCACCTGGGCAACGTCCTCGGAGTGAAGCTGCTCCACGATGAGCCTTGTGGCTTCCGACCAGCCGCAGATGACGATGTGGTCTTTGAGGCGCGGACCAACCATGGCGTTCTCCTCCTCGAATGCGCGAAGCGGAATCCTTCGTCCCTTGAATCCGGCGGAGAGGTCCACATCCATTCGGCCTCCGGCGCCATCTTCAACGGCCCGGGGCCTCCTGACTCCTTCGCCTTCTCCGTCGGAGCACCATTCTACCCAACAGGCCGCTTGCCGGACAAAGGCCTCGGCAGCGGCTGTCCCCCCATCTGAGCGGAGTCCTAAGTCTAAGGTTACGGCCGGCGGACAGCAAGGACAAACAATCCGGCAGGTTGAGTGGTTGATTCTGTTGTTCTATGCAATCAGAATGCCGGTGCGCCAGGATGCCCCTCTGGATTGGGTTGACCGCCGCCAGCCTTTCAGAGGCACGGGCGCGGCGCGGGGAAAATGGGGACTGGCAGTCCCGAACGCAGTGAGGGGTGCCTGTATCCCATTTTCCGGCATCGAGGCGAAAAACGGGACAGGCATAGAACGGCGTGCCAGTCCCTGTTTTTCGCCGGGACTCATGGCGCCCCCGGCGGCTACCCGGAAAGGGCAGGCGGGCAGTTGGCGACGGCCCCAGTTTATCTTGCACACCAGCCTGCCGGCCGGCTGGCAGGTCCTGTGCATCCTGTTGAAGTCGCTGTGTTTCCGGCCACAAGCCGGGCGTATCGCGTGCGCCACGTCGGCCCTTCGGCTTGCCGGCCCGTCTGCCAGGTGGCGTTGTCCCGGTCATGGGCCGTTCGATTTCCTGCCACTCTGCGCTGGAATTGTCGGGCCGATTCTGTTAGGAGCAACGCCCGGGATTTCGTCTTCGGCGGAGGCGACGATGGCATCTTCATCCGATGAGAAAACGACGTTATGCTTTATCGGCGTCAGCAACTGTGTGCCTGACGTGGGGGGCGAGACGGCGTGCGTGCTTCTCAACGGCACCGTGCTGGTGGACGCGGGCTGGAATGCGGCGCTCCACATGCGGCAGTTCGGCTGCGACCCGCTCCATGTCACCCACGTCTTCATCACCCACTGCCACCACGATCACTATCTGGGGTTGGCGCCTCTGTTCTTCTACCGTGCCATGAGTGACATCTCGCGGCAGGAGCAGGAGCGGCTCGTCGTAGTCGGCCCGCGCACGGAGATCGGGATGGCGGTCGAGAGGGCGCTGGCATACCTGCAGACGGATCGCTACCTCGACGCGGCGGCGCCGGTGGACGTCGTGCCCCTTCGCCCCGGTGCGGAGTTCGAGACCGACCGCCTCCACGTAAGGACCATCCAGGTCATGCACCCGACCCTGGCGATGTGTTACCGCTTTGAGGACAAGCGGACGGGCGCTACGGTCGCCGTCACGGGTGACACGGCTTACTACGCGCCCTTGGGACGCTTCGCTGCGGGCGTGGACGTCCTGATCCACGAGGCGAGCGCGGGCCCCGGCAGCCTCGATCCTCTCCTCCAGCGGGGCCACTCCGGCGCGGTGGACGCCGCCAGGATCGCACAGGAGGCCCGGCCCAAACGCCTCTACCTGGTTCATTGCTCGGAACAGGGGCGAGCAGAGGCGCTCGAAGCCGCGCGCGAGATCTTCCCCGAGACCCACGTGCCCCGGGAGGGAGACACGATCGAGCTGCCGTTCTGTGGACCTGAATGCGAAACCACATAGATGGGCGATGTGCTCAAGGCGCCAGGGCAGCCGTTGCGGCCTCGCAGTGTGGGGGCGGTTCGCGAACCGCCCTTACGAGAACGGGCGCGGCACGATCGGGGCGTGGTCGGCCTCGGAGTGTAGGGGCGGTCGCCACGGCGGCTAAAGTTCGCGAATACTACTCTGCGAAGCAAAGCTTCGCTGCGAAGCACGAGCCGCCCCCACAAGAACGGTCCCCGCACAACCGGGCCGTCGGCCGGCCCGGCGGAGGCGCTTTCAGACCCAGCCCCGCAGGCATATGGCTTCCGCCACTCGCTGCAGCCGGAAACAGCACGTGCCGGGCGATGTGGAGGTCGGTGAGTTCGACGGAGCTGGGCTATGACGAGTCGTCACGAACCAAAAGATTACCGGTCTGCGAGTAGATCTGGAACTTCCAAACCGGCATAACGCGATTATGCCGTAAGACGAGGAACCTAACTTCTCTCGCCACCGGTACTGCTCTGGCCCCTGTCCGGCAGGAGTTCCACTTCGCTGGTTACGTAACCCCAGGCGAAGCAGACGAAGCCTATGGTGATGATAAGGGTCGCCAACATCCATAAGGCGTAGTAGAGCCGCTCTTCCGCTGCCGGCATCTCCTGACCAAGCCGCGTCCCAACCAGTACCCCGCGCACAAATACGCTGATCAGCGTGCCAAGAACAACTCCGCAAGAACCAATCAACTGAAGCACGAAAGGCATTGCGCGCATCCGCTTCACCTTCAGCACGGCGCCGAAGACAACGGCACACAATGCCACAAGCGTAGCTAAATTCGACACTGGCGCAACCAGGCGGTCCATTGTTCCTGCTCCTTTGACGCTGGATAATCTGCTTGACGAACCAGGCGGCACGGCCGCCCGTTGTCGTGCGGGCGTGCATTCTCCAAAGATGGCGGTTCCTTGTGGGAGTCCGCACCGATCGGATGAAACATAGCTCGCCATTCGAGCGTTGTCAACGTTGAGAACGTGTCCTCATGACAGTCACCCGGTGGTTTGAGGGCCGTGCGAGCCAGGAGACACGTCTGTCGAGGCCACCTGACGCGTTGTGAGGCACGCCGCCTCCGCGCAGGCGGTTGCTGACCAATTCATCGGCGAGTACGAGTGGACCTAAATGCGAAACCACATAGATGCGCGATGTGCTCAAGCCGCTAGGGCAACCGTCGCGGCCTCGGAGTGTAGGGGCGGTTCGCGAATACTACTCTGCGAAGCACGAGCCGCCCTTACGACAACGGGCGCGGCACGATCGGGGCGTGGTCGGCCTGGGAGTGTAGGGGCGGTCGCCACGGCGGCTAAAGTTCGCGAACCGCCCTTACGAGAACGGGCGCGGCACGACCGGGCCGTCGGCCGGCCCGGCGGAGGCGTTTTCAGACCCAGCCCCGCAGGCTCATGGCTTCGGCCACCCGCTGCACCGCCACCATGTAAGCCGCCAAACGCATGTGCACCTTCTCGACCTGGGCGCGCTCGTACACGTCGTGGAACGCCGTCGTCATCTTCAGGTCCAGTTCCTCGTTCACCCGCTGGGCGGTCCAGTAGTAGGTGCTGATGTTCTGGACCATCTCGAAGTGAGAAACCGTCACGCCGCCGGCGTTCGCCAGGATGTCGGGAATGAAGAACACGCCGTTCTGGTGAAGGATTTCGTCGGCTTCGGGGGTCTGTGGGCCGTTGGCAAGCTCGCAGGAGATCTTCGCCCTGATGCGGGGTCCGTTCTCCTCGGTTATCACGTTCTCCAGCGCGGCGGGGAAGAGGACGTCCACCGGCAGTTCGAGCAGGTCTTTGTTGCTGATGAGTTCTGAGCCAGGGAAGCCGCCCACGGCGCCTGTCTCCCGTTTGTGGTTGACCAGGCCCTCGGCGGGCATTCCCGCTTCGTTTATGATCCCGCCGCGGCTGTCGCTGACTGCAATGATCTTGCACCCCAGCAGTTCCTCGCTGAGCAGCGCCGCATGCTGCCCCGCGTTCCCGAATCCCTGGATCGCGACCGTCGCCCCTTTGGTCTCTATGCCCAGGGCGGCGGCGGCCTCGCGCACCGTAATGCATCCGCCGCGGGCGGTGGCCTCAGTGCGTCCCAGGGAGCCGCCAAGGGGAACCGGTTTGCCGGTGATGATTGCAGGGCGGTGGCGCCACCCCTGGAGGGCCTCATACTCGTCCATCATCCAGGCCATTATCTGGGGCGTCGTGTACACGTCCGGGGCGGGCACGTCTAGGTCGTCGCCGAGGATGCGTGCCACCTGCCGGACGTAGGCCCGGCTGAGTCTTTCCAGCTCTCCTTGGCTCATGACCTTGGGGTTGCAGACGATACCGCCTTTGCTGCCTCCCAGGGGGACGTTCACGACCGCTGTCTTCCAGGTCATCCAGAGGGCCAGTGCGCGGATTGTGTCAATGGTCTCCTCGGGATGGAACCGGGTGCCGCCCTTGCAGGGACCTCGCGCGTCGTTGTGCTGCACCCTGAATCCGTGAAAGATCTCGGTGCGGCCGTCGTCCATCTTCACCGGCAGCGTCACGTGCAGTTCTCGCAGCGGCCACCTGAGCAGTTGGTGGACGGCTCTGTCCAGCCCGAGTCTTTCGGCGACGGCGTCAAGCTGTCTCTGCGCCACGGCGAACAGGCTCTCTGATCCGGCCATGCGTTGACTCCACAAGAACTGGGTTGAAGAAGCTGTGGGGTATCTTTCAGGCGTCAGTCAGAACGTGATCCACCCTGGCCGGGCGACGGAACCTTGCATGCTAATGGACCAACGCGCCCGGCGGCAAGTGAAAAACGCTCCTTCGAGGTTGGGCTTTCTCTTGGCTGAGCGGCCGTATCCCGTGCCGGCGTCCCTTTTTTCGTGAAATCCGGGTCGCCCGCCGCTTATAATGTGGCGTGGTTGGCCGGTCGAATCGCCAAACGGCCCTCCGGTGAGCAGTCGGGCGCCGGACAACAGTTCGATCCTTGACCGTCGCTGTCGGTCCTTCTGCCGATGTCTCCTTCGAATCCCCTGCGAACTCCGCTCTATGACACTCACCTGGCCCTCGGGGCCCGGATGGTGGCCTTTGGCGGCTGGGAGATGCCGGTGCAATACCGCGGGATCCTGGACGAGCATCGCCACACCCGGCAGCGCGCTTCCGTTTTCGACACGTGCCACATGAGCGAGTTCACCGTTCGCGGCCCGGGCGCGGCCCAAGCGCTCAGGAGCGCCCTGGCATGCCGCCTGGCGGCCCTGGAGGTGGGGCAGTGCAGGTACGGCCTGCTGCTGAACGGGTCGGGCGGCATCGTTGACGACCTGGTCTGCTATCGGACGGCCGGTGACGAGTTCATGATCGTCGGCAACGCGGGGAGACGGCGGGAGGACGCCTGCGCGCTGGGCGAGCGCCTGGCGGGCCGCGCGTCTTTCGAGGATGTGTCTGACCGCACGGCGAAGCTCGACCTGCAGGGCCCACAGGCGCTCCGGGTGCTTCAGCAGTTGTGCGACGATGCGGTGGGCGCCTTGCGCTACTATCATTTCACCCGGATGCGGGTGGGCGGGACAGAGGCCACAGTGAGCAGAACGGGTTACACCGGCGAGCTGGGCTACGAGCTTTACGTCTCGCCCGACGAAGTCCAGGGCCTGTGGCAGAGGCTGTTGGACCTGGAGGGCGTCGAGCCGGCGGGGCTGGGCTGCAGGGATACCTTGCGGCTCGAGGCTGGCTATCCGCTCTACGGACATGAGATCAGCGAGTCGGTCAATCCCGTCGAGGCCGGGTTGAGCTGGGTGCTGCCGGCCGGCGCCGGGTACGTGGGGGCGGAGGCCGTCTGCCGGCTCGGCCCCGAAGACGTTTCGCGGCGCCTGGTCGGCGTGCGGTTTGAGGGCAGGAAGGCGGCGCGCAGGGGCGACGTCCTCCTGTGCGCGGGCGAGGCGGCCGGCGAGGTGACCAGCGGTTCTTTCGCGCCGAGCGTGGGCTGCGCGGTGGCGCTCGGCTATGTCCGCGCCGACTGCTCGGGAGCGGGCACGGAGGTGGAGGCCGACGTAAAGGGCAGGTGCATAAAGGGCACGATCGTTGACGTGCCGTTCTACGTTACCCGGGCCGCCGAACGGATCGCCAACACAGGAGCATCAGGGCAATGAGACCCGAGGATTGCCTGTACACGCAGGAGCACGAGTGGCTGCACAAGGAGGGGAACGAAGCGACGGTTGGCATCACCGACTATGCGGTGTCGCAGCTCGGGGGCATCACCTTCGTGGAGCTGCCCGAGGAGGGCCAACGCGTCGGCAAGGGCGAGCCGATGGCTTCGGTCGAGTCCGTCAAGGCCGTCTCGGACATTTGCGCGCCTGCCAGCGGGACGATATCGGCCGTCAACACGGCGCTTGCGGACGAGCCCCAGTTGATAGACGAGGGCCCTTATGAGGGCGGCTGGATCTGTAAGATCGTGCTTGAGGAGCAGGGCGAACTCGAAGAGTTGATGGACGCGGAAGCCTACCGGAAGCACGTCGAGGCGCTGCCGGAGTAGCGCCGGCCGAACGAGTTGCCTGAAAGGACGACGCCGTGGATTATATCGGCAACACAGACGCTCAACGGCAGGAGATGCTGAAGGCCACGGGCGCTGCCAGCATTGACGAGTTGTTCGAGGACATCCCGGCGGCGCTGAGGGCGCACGCGTTCGATCTCCCCCCGGGGATGTCGGAGATGGAGGTGCGCACGCGCCTTGAACGTCTGGCCAAGAACAACGCAGTTGATCTGGTGCTGTTCCTTGGCGGCGGGTTCTACGACCACTACGTCCCTTCGGCGGCGGATGCCATACTTCAGCGGGGCGAGTTCTACACCGCCTACACACCGTACCAACCTGAGGCGTCCCAGGGTACGCTGCAGGCCATCTACGAGTTTCAGACGGCGCTCTGTCGGCTCACCGGCATGGAAGTGGCCAATGCCAGCCTCTACGACGGGGGCACCGCGCTGTTCGAGGCGGCCATGATGGCCCTGCGCATAACCGGGCGCAACAAGATCATACTGGACAGCGGCGTCAGCCCCATCTACAGAAACATGCTGTACTGTTACACGAGCAATCTGAACATCGAGTTCGTCGAGGTGCCGGTGTATAACGGGCGGACGCGGCGGGACGTGGTGGCGCAGCGCCTTGACGAGGACACGGCGGCCATCATCATCCAGAACCCGAACTTCTTCGGGTTCGTGGACGACCTCAGTGACGTGGTCGAGATGGTCCACCGCGTGGGCGGCCTGGCGATCATGTGCTTCTACCCCATCTCGCTGGGCCTGTTGAAGACCCCCGGCGAGATGGGCGTGGACGTCGCCGTCGGCGAAGGGCAGAGCATCGGCCTGCCCCTTTCGTTCGGAGGGCCTTACCTGGGGCTGATGGCGACCAGGAAGGAGTACCAGCGGCAGATGCCCGGCCGCCTGGTCGGCGCGACGACCGATCGTGAGGGTCGGCGGGGATTCGTCCTGACCCTCCAGACGCGGGAACAGCACATTCGCCGCGAGAAGGCCACCAGCAACATATGCACGAACTCCGCCCTCTGCGCCCTGGCAGCTCTGACTTACCTGACGCTGGTCGGGAAGGAGGGGATAAGGGAGGTCGCGCGGCTCTGCGCCGACAAGGCCGCCTATGCGAGCCAGCGGCTCGATGCCATCCCGGGCGTGCAGGTGTCCAGGGACGCGCCGTTCTTCAACGAGTTCGTGTGCAAGCTCCCCGCCGACGCGGGCGACGTGGTCGGCCACATGGTCGAGAAGGGCTTCGCCGCCGGGTTCCCTCTGGGGAGGTACTATCCCGGCATGGAACGCCACCTGCTGGTCGCCCTGACCGAGAGGCGGACCAAGGAAGAGATCGGCGCCTTTGCAGAGGCACTGGAGGGGGTGCTATGAGGGTCATCTTTGAGAAGAGCACGCCGGGCAGACGCGGCGTCGGATTCCCGCCCAGCGACGTTCCGGCCCACGCGGTCCTGCCCCCGGAGTGTCTTCGGGCCACGCGTGCGGAGCTGCCGGAGGTGTCGGAGCTGGAAGCCGTGCGGCATTTCACGCGTCTGTCCCAGCGCAACTTCAGCGTGGACACGAACTTCTATCCGCTCGGCTCGTGCACGATGAAGTACAACCCCAAGTTCTGCGAGGTGGTGGCCCGGCTGGAAGGCTTCTCGCAGTTGCATCCGCTCTTGCCCCAGCTTCGTCGCGGCGGCATGCTCACTCAGGGCGCCCTGGGGGTGCTCTACGAGACCGCCCGCCTGCTGTGCGAGATCACGGGCATGGCCCAGTTCACGATGCAGCCCCTGGCCGGAGCGCACGGGGAACTCACCGGCGCCATGATCATCGCCGCCTACCACAGGCAGCAGGGCAAACGCAAGACGCGGGTCATCATCCCCGACTCCGCCCACGGGACCAATCCCGCAAGCGCCGCCATAGCCGGTTACGAAGTGGTGGTGGCGCCGACGGGCGATAGGGGTGTCCTGGACGCCCAAACCGTCGAAGAGCTGCTCAGCGACGAGGTGGCTGCGCTGATGCTCACCTGCCCCAACACCCTCGGCCTGTTCAACAGCCAGATCAGGGAGATAGCGGACCTCATCCACGGCGTGGACGGCCTGATGTACTACGACGGCGCGAACCTCAACGCCCTGCTGGGACGCGCCCGGCCCGGCGACATGGGCTTCGATGTGGTCCATCTGAACCTGCACAAGACGTTCGGCGCTCCTCATGGCGGAGGTGGGCCGGGGGCCGGCCCCGTGGGAGTTGTCGAGAGGCTTGCACCGTTCCTGCCGACCTCTGTGGTGGAGAAGCGCAGCGACGGCACCTATTCCCTGCAATACGACCGGAAGGACTCGATCGGTTACGTAGCTCCCTTCTACGGGAGCTTCGGCGTAATCGTAAGGGCCTACGCCTACCTGCTGCTTCTGGGGGGCGACTGCCTCAAGAGCGTCAGCGGGAACGCGGTCCTCAACGCTAATTACGTCCTGGCGCGGCTGAAGGACCACTATGAAGTGGCCTTCGACCGCAGGTGCATGCACGAGTTCGTGCTCTCCGCCTCCAGACAGGCCAGGATGGGCGTGAAGGCCCTCGACGTCGCGAAGGGGCTGCTGGATCGGGGGATACATCCCCCCACGGTCTATTTCCCTCAGACCGTGCCCGAGGCCCTCATGATCGAGCCGACCGAGACGGAGAGCAAAGAGACGCTCGACGCGTTCGTTGCTGCCATGATTGAGATCGCAAGGCTGGCCGAACAGGACCCGGACGCGCTCCACGAGGCGCCCACGCAGACGCCCGTCGGCCGGCTGGACGAAGTCGCCGCAGCCCGCAACCAAGACACCAGCTACACGCCTCCGGCTCCGCCTGTGGAGCAGTAGCGCAATGCTCCTGGTCCAGTTCAAGAGTCAGAGCCCTGCCGAGCATCTTGCCTGTGACGAGGTGTTGCTGCGCAAGGCCCAGAGCGGGGAACTGGACGCCGCCCTGCGGCTCTACGAGATCGAGCGGCCGACGGTCGTCATCGGCGTTGGGGGCAGGCACCGGGAGGAGGTGGACTTCGACGCGTGTGTTGCCCAGGCGGTGGCGGTTCTCCGGCGACACACGGGGGGAGGGGCCGTCGTGCTCGCGGCGGGGTGTCTGGTCTACTCGCTCGTGCTGAGCACTCGGACGCGTCCGCCGTTGAGGTCGGTCCTGGGGTCCTACCGGTGGATCCTGTCGCGCCTGGCAGCTTCTTTTGCGCAGGCGGGGCTGCGCGTCGAGCGCGCCGGAGTTTCAGATCTGGCCTGGCGGGGCAGGAAGGTCGGTGGCAGCGCCCAGCGCCGTCTCCGGCATGCGCTTCTGCACCACGGCACGCTTCTCTACGGCGCGGACCTGTCGCTTCTGGATCCCTTGCTGGGTCGCGCCGTTTCGCCTCCCGGATATCGCGCGGGCCGGCGCCACCGGGAGTTCGTGGCGAACCTGCCCCTTGCGCGGCAGGACCTGGGGGACGTGCTGGCAGCCGCCTTCCAGGTGGAGAACGCCGGTTCGCCCCTGGATGTCACCGACGGGCTGATGCCTCGCGTGCGAGAGTTGGCGACGGCGAAGTACGCCAGCGATGGGTGGAACCTGCGGCTGTAGCGGCGCACGATTCAGTGGGACAGGAAAATGGTGCCCGTGCGGACGCCCGTCAGCAGGCTGCCGAAGGTAGCCAGACCCACCATCACGCTCTCGCCGATGATGACGCCCAGGAAGAACGTCCGGGCCCCCCTGAGCATTCTGCCCCCTCCGAACTTGACGGCCAGCACCTTGGCGAGCCAGCCCAACAGGAAGGAGAACCACAGCTCCCTGGTGCACCACGACATGGCGATGGCGAAACCCAGCGGATGGATGGGCCACCAGTACAGCGTGCTCCGCAGGACTATCAGCAGAGCCATCAGCCCCACTCCCGAGGCCAGCCCGCCGTATCTCGGATTGGCCGCCTGCCACGGCTTGGAGATCATCATGTGCGTGCTGTTGAACAACCCGACTGCGTGATTGAGGTTGCCACGCGCGTGGGGCAGGTTGAGGGCCCCGTGGTCGTAATAGACCCACTTCATGCTGGCATAGCCCGCCGCAAGCATCCCCACCGCCAACGCCGCCAGCATGGCGGGCAGCAACAGACGCCGACGTTTCTCGAAGACCGACGATATCCGCAGCGCGTTCATCGCGTGCGGACCGAGCACCTCCCGCGCGTCCTGGACGAAAAGGCGCCCCTGGAGCTGAGCGACCACGACGGCAGAGGCCGAGAAGATGCGGCCCCCCGTGATGCCATGAAGGAACGTCGTAGGGCTCCAATACTGCTGGGTGAAGAATAACCCGCCCTGCGCCACCATCCGGGAGTGGACCAGCACGAGGCTGAACGTGAGTGCTATCAGAGCGATTGCCGCCCAGGCGCTGACGCCAAACCACAGGTTCCACCCGAGCATCCCCCCCAGCGAGAGCACCAGCCCCCAGAACGCCAGCCGGTATCCGATCGGCTCGCCGGAGTCGTCAACGTCCGGGGCCCGTGTGAAAGCCTTCTTGAGGATAGCCCAGAGGTGCCGCCGCGCCATCCAGAACATGCCGACCGTCAAGGCCAGGAAGGCGCCCGATTGCTGCCACCTCAGGAAGGCACCCGATCGGCCCCCTTCCAGCGGGCGTCCCATGCCGTACGCCACCATGATCTGGACGCACATGAACAGGTAGAAGAGCCAGATGCTCAGAGACACGTCCCTGGGCACCAGAAAGGCGAACCCGATGGCGAGGGGGAATATCTTGCCGTCGCTGATGTGCACGTAGGACAACGCCGTCTCGGAGAACACCTGCCAGAGCGGTATGCTCACGCGCCATCCTTCCTCGGCGCCGACGAACAGCGGCGACAGACGGACCACCCCGAAGATGATGGTCAGCCCTGCACCGATAATGAATGCCGGGCTGCGCATTGCCAGCGGAAACAGGCGCCCGTCCCGGCTGCCCTCCGTCAGTTCCAACGGCACCCGGGCCACTGCGAATATCAAACGCTCCGAGTCGACCCACTGCTTGCGCAAGATGGCGCAGAGGAAGAAAGTCGCCAGGTAGTGGAGCCAGATGTAGACGCCCCAGGTCAGGAAGACCCTCCTCCACTGCCCCCAGGGCACGCGCACCGGCTCGCCTTCCGGCGTGCCCTCGTAGAACTTCCTGGCCTCCGGCGACTTGGGATGGTTGCTTAGCAGGATGCCCGGCGGGGCCACCTTCAGGACATCGTCCTCCCAGAACAGATCGGCTCGTTGCGACAGGTAGGGGGCGGCGGCCATCGTAGGCAGCCAGTAGCGCATCAGCCCGCTGGCCGGCACCGTTGACGATACCAGCATCATGCACCAGACGAGCATCAGTTCCGTCTGCTTGAGCATCCACCGCCGGCGGATGAGCTTGAGGATCAGGTTGACGCCGATGGTCAGGATGACCAGGAAGAAGAACACGCCTACGGGAAAGTGATTGCCCGTCAGGAAGGTGTTGCCAAACGCATAGTCGTTGACGGGACTGAGCAGGCAGAGACCGACGACGCCGAGGATGCCGATCAAGAACGCCCGCCAGGTCACGTCACCCCTCCCGCTGCAGGTCTTCGCACGGCGGGCAGTATAGAGGGGCAGAAACGGGGCGGTCAAGTTGACGCGCCGGCGGCTCACGCGAGGGGGGCTGCCACGGATGCCCCGCCCACAGCAGGATAGGTATCAGGGGGTTGCGGCTGGATGGGCAAGCTCGGCGATCCTGGTGAGCCATTCTTTGACATCGCCCGACGGGTCCTGCTCCTTCAGAAGGGCAGGGGTCATGTTGCCGACTGCCTCTCTATTCAAGCGCTTCTTTGCGCTGCTCATTTTCCTTCCCTTCTTGTCTTTCGATAGGCCATCCCACGATGTGTGGCTGTCGCTTTGCTGATGTAGCTCCCGGGCCACCAGCTCCGGAACATTATCGATATCGCCGCACGAAACCCTTACACCCAAGGCGTCTTCGATAGCCTTAGGATGAAGGTAGTTCTCCATTTCGCGCTTGCCTGTCAGTTCCGCCTCGCACATGTCGCGCTCCTTGACTGCCTCAGCCGCCGCTTGCTGCTCTCGTGTCTTTGGAGGAACGTCCCGGTCGTACAAGTGAAACTCTGGTCGGCGAAGCGGAGAGAGGCGACTCGTCCAGACCTTCAGGTTTGCACCTCCCAATGGTATAAATATCAGCTCCTCTCGCTCGGACATCTCATGGAGGTCCGGCAGCCTCGGATCTTCTTTGCGGAGAATTGCGCTGATGCTTTCCAGAAAACTGATGTCATTGATGCCTTCGACCGCAACGAATATCTTCACTCGGTTGTCGGGCAGTACACCAAGGGCGTTCGCAACGAGCGCGTAAGTGTCTTCATCGCCCGATCGGATAAGCCTGCTGTTGTCGCTCTGTATTTCAACATACCGAAGACTCTTGGTCGGGATCAGACTCGCGAGCATGGGAGTATGAGTACTAAGCATCACTTGGCAGTCAGGCTCTTCTGACAGCTCCGTAAGCGCTCTAACGAGCATTTTCTGCCAGTTGGGATGCTGGCACGTCTCCGGCTCCTCTATTGCATATATCACACTGGGCGCGTTTGCTTGTTTGCGTTCTCTTTCTGCCTTCGCCCGAAAGAAGTTCAGCAAGATTAGACGGCGGACGCCGCTGCCTCGCTTGTTCATCGGAATATCATCGTCGCCTGAGAGCGATACCTTGAACAGAGAATCCCATTTCTTCGGAATGACTTTTGGCTCAAGCGTTTGCGCCAAGCGGGGATCCATCTCCCTGAGTTTTTCAACGGTGCTCCTGGCAACTGAAAGAACTTCCTCGACGACACGCTTGGTAATCCCGTCGAGTGTTGGCTCCAGTTCCTTTAGGGCCTCTTTAACCGCAGCTTTCATGGGGTTCTGGGCTTCGGCATCCTGATCAGTGCTCGGGCGGTCCGACTTGAACAGTGAGAAACTTGGCAAGTATTCCTTAAGGCGGCCCCAGACCTTCTTCGCGCCCCGTATTTCAGCGTCGTCGATCCTGACAAGTGTTGGCTTGAGTTGGAGGTCGCCCGCTTCTCGCCAGATAGCTTGGCGCATCTGCGCATTGATTCTGGTGTCAATTCCATTGGTGCCAACGCTTCTTTCCTTTAGTCTTTCTTTGAGCTCGGGATTCATGAGTCGCATCAGGTCGTTCACTCCCTTGGCAGTGGGGTGCTCTGCGCTCAGGGAGACAGTGAGTTTCGGCGTCTTGAAGCTCGCATCGTAGCACTGAACGATCTCCAATTGCCCGCGGTCATTGAGTAGATGCTCATCCTCAAGCGTGGTCGGGTAATTAACGTCTAAGATCAGTTCCTCCGGCAGGTCTTCGAAGATGCAGGTGATGCGCACGTCTCTCTTGTCGCCGTAGACGCTGGCATCCTCGGGATCCATGCTCTGCTCTTCGAAAAAGATGGCCAGGGCCTCGAAAACGCTGGATTTTCCAGAATCATTCTTCCCAATCAGCGCGGTGAGGTCATCGATGGGTATTTCGACCTCATCCCCAAAACAACGGAAGTTTTTCAACTTGACCTTGACCAACTTCATGTAGCTGCTCCAAATAGTGCGGCCGTCTTCTGTGATTGCGAATTTCAAGCCTATGCATCGGCAAATGCTGAGGACGATAGGAGTTGGCCCCGCGAGACCACGGGTGGAGAACCCGTTGCCCTGCCTAACTGAGTTACACCCTCGTCCGATGAGAGCCACACGCCGGCACGATACCGACACAGCGTTCGGTAAAGGGGTGAAGGCTGCTTCAGAGAAACCGAGTACCCCGGCTCGGCGCCACACTCCGAATCTAGTCGAAACGTAGTCTTCAGTCAAGCAGCAGTTCCTGCAGCGCCTCCGCCTACCTTCTCGGGGAACACCGGTGCTTGCCTCTGCCATTCTAAACGCCCGGCCCTCTCGATTTGTGTACACAAGCCCGCCGTCCACCTTACAGCACGGGGCCGCCGGCGCCAGGGCGTGAAGTTCGTCTCAGGGTCCGGACTATGGTATCCTTTGCGCGCGCCCGACGGTAGGCGTCTATCTTCTGTTATCAGGGCTGCTTGCCAGGAATGCCAAGATGACATCTCGCGAAAGGGTGCTCACAACTGTCGCAAGGCAGGAACCGGATCGCGTTCCCTTCAACCTGTCTCTGACCCCGTTCCTCGAAGAGCGGCTGAAGACGGAGCGTGGCGTGGACAGTCCCCAGGACTACCTCAGGATGGACATCAGGTTCGCGCCGTATCACGCCGTGCCGGAAGACATTGACTACTCGCCCTACACGGCCCATTACCCGCCGGACGCGACCGCAGGTCCCTGGGGGGTGGGCGTGCGCCCGGTGGGCTACTTCCACTTCGGACAGAGGGTCAATCCGATGGCGGGATTCACAACCGTCGCGGAGGTGGCCGATTACCCTCTGCCGGCGCGCGAGCCGGTTGTGGATGACATTCGCCGCGCGGTGGAGGCCATACAGTCCCGTGGGCTGGCGGCTGTGTCGGGATATGAATCCGGGACCCTCGAGCAGGCGAATGCACTGATGGGCATGGAAGGCACCCTGACCAACATGCACCTGAATCCCGAGATGATGCGGCTGCTGTTCGAGCGCATCTGCGAGATCAAGGCACGCATCGCGGCCGCCTACGTCGAGGCGGGGGTGGACGTTCTGTTCATCGGAGACGATATAGGCATCCAGAGGGGACCCATGATGAACCCGGCCATGTGGCGCGAGTTCGTGCTGCCGCCGCTCGGGAAGATCGTAGGCCGGGCCCGTGCCGTGCGCCCCGACGTGCCCATCGCCTATCACTCCTGCGGCTATGTCGACTTCGCCGTTGAGGGGCTGATAGAGGCGGGCATTGATATCCTCGAATCGGTGCAGCCCGAGGCGAACGACCCCGCCGAACTGAAAGCGAAGTACGGCGATCGGCTGGCCTTCTGGGGAGGCGTGGGGAGTCAGAGCACCATGTCCCAGGGCACTCCCGAGGACGTCAAGGCCCGGGTGAAGGGCCTTATCGAAACGGTTGGCAGGGGAGGGGGCTACATCTGCAGCCCCGCCCACCGTGTAGAACCGGAGTCGCCGCTGGAGAACATTGACGCGTTCGTCGAAGCCGTCGAGGAATACGGATACTACCGCTGACGACCGTGCCGGGGGCGGGCGGATCTGGCAGGCGCGTGCCTTGCGATCCAGGACTGCGACACACGGACTGCTTATCCGTTGGCCCCTTTGAGGACTGCCCGGTTGACCCCTGCCACGCCTTGGTGTAAAGTGCTGGCAAGCTGAAGGGGACACTGTGATGCCATCGCTCAACGACATCCGGCGTAGACGTGACGAGATCCTGCGCGTCGCAGCCGAGCACGGCGCGCACAACGTTCGTGTCTTCGGTTCCATTGTGCGCGGGGAGGCCGGAGAAGGTAGCGACCTGGACCTTCTCGTCAGGCTGGAGGAGGGGCGTTCCCTGCTCGACCACGTCGCCCTGAAGCAGGACCTTGAGGACCTCCTGGGTGGTGAGGTGGATGTGGTAACCGAGGGCGGGCTCCACCGGCTTCTTCGGGACAGAATTCTTGCGGAGGCCGTGCAGCTGTGAAGGACGACAAAGTCTACCTAGCCCACATAGACGATGCCATCGGCCAGATACTGTCCTATACCGCCAGCGGACGGGATGAGTTCATGAAGAACCGGATGGTCCAGGATGCCGTCGTCCGTAACTTCGAGATCATAGGCGAGGCGACGAAGAACATCAGCGATGCGACCAAGGCCCGTCGTCCCGACATTCCCTGGCGACGCATAGCTGGACTCCGGGATCTCTTGATTCACGAGTACATGGGAGTGGACCTGGAAGAGGTCTGGCGTGTCGTGGAATCTCATCTGCCTTCTCTCCGTGATGCCGTCAAGGAACTGCTGAGCGAGTAGCATCATCGCGCCTGCCCGACCCCGGCCTTCTCGACGCCAGACGGACGGCGGACAAGGGTCGGGGCTTCTTCTTCAGCTCCTGTGCCACAAAGAGAAAGCCCGACGCACCGAGACCGCTTGTCTCTGCGCAATCGGGCTTGATCATTCAACCCCTGGCCGCCGAACCGTCAGGCTTGAGTCTGGTCTGTAGGAACCCTCTTCTGGCCGCCGGCGTCTCGCCGGGGGCGCCATGAGTGCCCCAGCGCCGGGCGAGACGGTTGGCAGGGCAGGGGGCTACATCTGCAGCCCCGCCCACCGTGTAGAACCGGAGTCGCCGCTGGAGAACATTGACGCGTTCGTCGAAGCCGTCGAGGAATACGGATACTACCGCTGACGACCATGCCGGCGGCGAAGCTCAGGTCCACAAGCTCCACGTCGTAGCCGCCCCCCGAGGTAGTCGAGGGCGATGGGAGCTATCCGCGGCCTCATCTCGTTCGTGTTGATAAGAACTTCCGGACTGCTGGCGATGGCACCTGCCTCCGTGCGGACCGGCGGCTGCCTGGCAGACGCCCCTTGCGGGCGCCGGCTCTTCCGGTTGTCAATCCCGGAACGCGTAAGTCCCGGTCACCAGGCCCGGCATCCCCCCGCAGAGGAAGGCCATGCGTACGGTCTCGGAGATCTCCTGCTCGGTGGCTCCCTGTGCGCGGGCCCTTTCGGCAATGGCCCTTACGCCTTCCGCATGGCCGAGTATGGCGTCCGCCAGCATACTCATCAGGGTCTTGATCTTCGCCGGCAGTGCGCCGTTGGTGCTCGCGAAGTTCTGCAACGCATTCATCTGCTCCAGCAATTCCGGGTCGTTCCTCTCCAGAGCTTCAACGAAAAAGGACTTCGCCACGGCCTCCTCCTTTCGGCAAGATTCGGTGGGCAGCCACAGGGACTCTGTGCCGACCAATCATACAGCGGCGGTGTCGGTTTTGCCAGAGCGCGGCAGCCCATGTGGTGGTAGGCACTGACACATGCACTGGACAGACGGCGGCCTATAGGTATAATTCTGACGGAGGTGTTGGGGGGAGTCATGAGAGCGGAAGGCCCGGGGAGTCAAGACCGCGTTCTTCGAGTAGTCCTGTACGGACTTGTCCTGCCGTTTACTTTCCTGCAGGGTTTGTTTGCAGGCTATGTCCTGAGGCCAGCGCCGCCGGTACCTAGCAGGCCCATCCGGCCTGCGCTCGCAGGGCCGCCCTTGAGAGTAGGAAGCGAAGAATGACACTGCTGTGTGAGGTCCGTTGCGTGGTGGCATCACGGCTGATGAAGCAAGATGAAGGAATGGTCTCTCTTGAAGACAGGGGGGTGAGAAATGGCGGCCTTTGAGTTTCCATGTCCGTGTGGTGAGACCCTTAGCATTCCCGAGAGCCTGGTCAAGCTGGGCGGCAAAGTCCGATGCC
>DAOVRD010000232.1 GCA_030628375.1 Planctomycetota bacterium | reverse complement strand
GCGACGCGGCGGCCATCAGGAACTGGGTGCAGGCCGGCGGACACGTGCTGGCGGTCGGCCTGACGGGCGAGGAGGCGAGCGCATTCCTGCCCCTGAGCGTTCGCACGACGCAGGCGGAGCACATCGCGGCGCACTTCGAGCCGTTCGGCGCTGGCTCGCTGCTGGCTGGGGTCTCGCCGGCGGAGGTGCACAACCGCGAGCCGCGCGAGCTGCCGCTGGTGTCGGGCGGTGCGACGGCCGTCGGCAACGGCGTGCTGGCCGTGGCCGAAGACGCGAACGTGGTGTTCTGCCAGCTTACGCCCTGGCATATGGACTACTCGGGCGAGAAGATGAACATCAAGCGGACCTTCCGCAAGGTGTCAGCCGGCACGACGCGGCTCCTGGCGAACATGGGCGCGTCGGGCGAGACGCCGCTGCTGGCGCACGTCTCCCGGCCGGTCGGTGAGGGCGAGACGCGCTGGCTGGACGGCCTCTACCTGGACGAGCCCGAGACGTGGGACGACCCCTACCGCTTCTTCCGCTGGTAGGCGTCACCTGGCACTGAAAGGCGAACACGACGCGACGAAGGAACGCCGACGCGCCCTTGACGCGCCTCGGCAGGAACGTGTGGGCTGTACCTTGGCGACCAGTCGAGGGCCCAAGCAGCGCGTCTCTGGCTCAGGAGAACGTCCTATGGCAGACGAATCGGTTCGGTACGGCATGGTCGGCTGTGGCGAGATTGCTGTCCAGGCCTTCGATGCACTCATGACGGCTCGAAACGGAACCCTGGCGGCGACCTTCGACGTGAAGGCGGAACTTGCCCAAGACCTTGCCGGGCAAGTGGAAGGCGCCGTCGCGTGCGCAAGCCAGGAGGAACTGCTTGCGCGTGACGACGTGGAAGCCGTTATCGTCTCCACGCCCCACTACTTGCACGAGCCCATCGCCATCGCCGCCCTTCAGGCCGGGAAGCACGTCCTGGTCGAGAAGCCCATCGCCTGCACCGTCGCTCAGGGCCAGCGGATGGTGGACGCCGCCGCCAAGGCCGACAGGAGGTTGGGCTGCTGCTTCGTCCGCCGTTACTCGCCGACCACGGAGGGCGTGCGCAAGTTCGTCGCCGACGGACATCTGGGCAAGATCATGGGCTGGGTGATCGTGGGAATGGGCGACAAGAAGGCCAGCTACTGGACCGGCGGTTATACCCAACGCGCCAAGACTGACTGGCGACTGCGCCGCGAGACAGCCGGCGGCGGCTACCTGATAATGAATACCATCCACACGATAGACTGGTTCCGCTACGTCAGCGGACAGGAGGTCGTCAGCACCAAGGCCATCGGCGGCACCTACAACAGCCCGGAAGGCGTCGAGGTCGAAGACCTGTTCAGCGCGTCCCTGACGCTTTCGGGCGGAGGTGTGGGCGTCATCGCCGGGGCGTCTTCAGTGCCGGGCGGCAGGCTGGGGGAGACCCGGCTGATCGGAACGAAGGGACAGATAAACTTCGAGCGCTCAAAGGGTGAGGGAACGCCCGTTTTCATCACCGAAGAAGCGGAGGTCGGCGGCCAGAAGGTACCCGCCGGCGAATGGGCGAACGTGGACTTCACCGGCGGCGAGAGCGGCAAACCCCGCGCCCTGATGATAGAAGCCTTTGGACGCTGGGTACGGGGCGATGAGGAGTTCCTGGCCCCCGGCGACGATGCCCTCAAGACGCTCCAAGTCTGCGAGAGCATCTACCGCGACGCCGGGCTTCTCGATGACTAAGCTCTGCCTGAAAGTCCGGACGTGCCCCAAGCGAGAGGGAGAGGCATGATGGCTCAGAAGGTGTTGCCCGTTCGAGGGTACCAGGTGCACATCACGCATTACGATCCCGTCTGGTACAGGAAGAAGTCGCGCGAGAAGCCGTTCGACATCAAGGTGGCCTACGACATCGTGGACGCCATGGCCGAGACGGAGATGAACCTGCTGGTGATTGACATTGCCGACGGCGTTAAATACAAGTCGCATCCCGAGCTCAAGCGCCACTACAGCGTGCCCATGGGACACTTGAAGCGCCTGGTGCAGCGTGCGCGCAAGAACGGCATCGAGGTCGTGCCGAAGCTGAACTTCGCCCAGAGCGCACGCCAGTTCCATCACGAGTGGCTGCGCCCTCACGACCGCCGGTTCGACAGTGCGGAATACTACAAGGTGGCCTTCGAGCTGATTGACGAAGTGATCGGCGTCTGCGAGCCCAAGCGCTTCTTGCACATCGGCATGGATGAGGACATGGACCGCTCGCATCGGCAGTATGCGGCGGCCGTCTGCACGCTGGCGGAGGGGCTGAAGAAGCGCGGGTTGCGGGCCGTGATGTGGAAGGACATCCCCATCACCTGCCCGGGGATGTGGGAGTCCCCTGGCGAGAAGAGCCGCGCGGCCGAGAAGACTACGCCCAAGGACGTCGTGCAGGTGCCCTGGGGCTACCGGGACGCCAATCCTGACCTGGTGCGCCGCCTGCGCCGCAAAGGATTCGACGTGTGGGGCGCAACCGGCGCGAACCCGGAACTGGTGCGCGCATGGCGCGACGCCGTGCTCCGCTACGGCGGGACGGGCATCCTCCTGACGGCCTGGCGGCCCTGCCGGCCGGGCAACCGCAAGTCAATGATCGAGCAGATCCGCACCTGCGGCCCGCTCTGCAAGAAGGGATAGCACTACAACGTCAATCCACCACCGAGGCACCGAGAGCGCGGAGAACGGCAACGTCGGGGCGAACTCAGACGCAGCAAGTAGTCCGCCTATCCGTCTGGCGGAAAGCGCCCTGAAATCCAATTCATAATTCATAATTATGAATTCATAATTGCCGTCACGTCGCCCCCTTGCCGCTCGAATAGCAGCAGGGCATCCTCCCATCCGTCGGGAGTCGAAAAGGATTCGACCCCTCCGCTTGCGAAGCCGCCGATCTTCGTCCTTGCCCCTGTCGTCGGGTCAATCCAGGACGCGTCGAGCGCGCCTTCGGCGGGAGTCACATCCAACCGGATCGAGACGGTCGTGCTGCTGCTCACGTAGACGAGGACCCAGTCTCCCGCTGCGGACCGAGCCGCCACGTTCAGCGTCAGCCCGTCCCCCTCTCCTGCGGCGAACAGCGACTGGTCGGGCACGAGGTCCCACCAGCCGGGAAGACTCGTGAGCACCTCCGTGCATATGCCCAGGTGGAGCGCACCGGGCGAGTCAATCCACGAACGCCAGGCCTCCGGCGAGGAGTTGCTGTCGTCATGCCCGTAGCTGTGGTGCCCGCCCGCCAGGTAGGACCAGTACGCCTGCTTGCGGATATCCAGGGCCCTCTGCAGCCTGCCCAGGTTCACCCCCTCGTATCCCCCCTCGCCCATCACCGTGGGCTTGGGAGGCGTGCGAGCGTAGTCCTCGCTGACCATTTTGTGAATCAACTCGTAGTCCAGACAGGGCTGCATGATGTTGAAGTCCAGCCACTCCTCCTCGTGAATGAAGCTTGACGACGTGGGGCTCGGATCGGGATGCACCGTAATCATGTGGGCCCCGCCGTCCCCTTCCCGGAGGCCGGCGGCCAGCTCGCGCAGCACCGGGACGAACTCGTCCGTCGCCTCGGGGTACATCGTCCAGATGATGTTCGGCACGTCGGCGTAGCGCCGGGCCACCCATCTGGCGTATCCCCTTGCGTTAGCAGTAGTTATGACCGCCCTCTGCACCTGGTGGAACACGCCCGGCACCACGATCAATCCCAGCTCACCTGCCGCTTCGACCACGCGGTCAACGTTCCGGAAATACGCTTCGTTCGGGGAAGCCGGATCGTCCTCCAGCCACGGGGGTTCGCCTTCTACGTTCGGCCGCTTGCCATCGCCGAGGCCCGTTACCATGATCTGTATGACGCTGAACCCCTGCTCTTTCCTGCGTTCGAGAATGGTCCTCGCATCTTCCAGCGTGAACACGCGGAACAGCCCCCACTGGGTGTCGCCCATCCAGAAGAAAGGACTTCCTTGATCGTCTACGAAGTAGCGTCCGTTCGGGCTGACTCGAATCCCTGCCATATGGCCCTCGTCTGCTCGCAGGAAAGGGTGACGAACTGGTCCGGCGGAAGGGCTCAGAATACCCACAAACAGCGGGAGCGTCAACAGCAGCGCGTCTTACTTCTTGCGGGGACGCCAGGGCGGTTGAATCGCGATACCGATGAGAAGCAGAAGCCAACCCATCAGCGAAGCCACACCCCCCGCTCCCCTTGCCGCAAGCCGCCCCTGCGCTGCCCCCAGGAGATGCCCGCCCCCTGCAAGCGCCACCCCCACAATGACGAACAGGAATGCTATCTTACCTCGGACACTGGACGGCATTCTGCCCTCTCTCCCGGTTGGAGGTTCAGCCGCTAACTGTGGGCATCCTTGGTGCAGTTGCCCTTCATGGTGTCACTGACTTGTCTTGCGACTAAACTCCTACTCCCCGCAGCGACAGTGCCCACGGCTTGCTCCAACCTGTTAGCTCACATGCGCGACGGGCTAGTTCAACTGCACGCGGGCCGTTACGGACGCTCTCATCGGCGCAAGTGACGAGCAACCGTGCCAAGTTGTCAAGGACGGGCGGATCATCAGGTCTGAGTTCGACGCACCGCTCCAGATCCTCAATGGCATGCCTGAAGTCCTTCAGGTGCAAGAAGGCGCTCCCGCGGTTGCGGTAGCACGTCGCCGTCTTGGCCCCCGGGCCCAACTCAATGGCTTTGCTGAGATCCCGGATTACCTCGTCCCATTCCTCCAGCCGGTAGTAGGCCTGAGCACGATACATGTACTCGACTGGATTGTCAGGATCCCGCTCGACGGCCTTGGTCAAGTCATCCACGGCGCTGTCGTATCGCCCCTGATTCTCGTGGACCTGGGCTCGAAGGCCGTACGGCCGGGGATTGTCCGGATTCAGTTCCACCAAGGCGTTCAGCCATGTCGTGTAGTCATACGCCTCTGTGTCCTCGGCATGTCCGGAATCACTGGCTTGCCGCGCCACTCGGGCGTCACGCTGGCACGCAGAGCATAGGTCACGCGGAAGGCCACCCCGCAAGATCATCCGCACGACTGACGGCACATCCAAGCGTCCGTAGAGGATGCACTCAGGCCGCGCGCAATGATGGTGAGGTCCGGCGACATGCGAGCGATCGTAAGGCAGTCCAAGCGCGTGCAGCAGTTCGTGTGTCAACAGCGCACACCACCGCTCGTCACGGGGCACTGCCAGAGCAGCCACTCCGATCGCTGAGGCAGTCAGGCTCTCCAGCACGGTCTGCCCTGTCGCTGCTCTTGGCGGCAAGCCCAGATCAATCAGCCTCGCCTGGACCCAGATCAGGTGGCTACCATCGGCACGAGGTTCGCAGCGAGCTAGAGATCGCAGATCCGAGATGAACGGCGCAACCAGGACGGTAACGACGGACGGTCCAGAGCAGCGACGCCTCGTGATGACAGGCTCCAGTTCATCTGTCGTTAGTCGGCTGCCATCGCTCCCGCGAACCTGCACGTCTTCACCTGCGACCACTCGCACGCGCCCAGCTACGTACTGGCCGAAGAGCTCCGTCGCTGCGCGAAGCGAACGGTCCGGTGCCTGAACACCGTTGACGCGAATGACTTCCACGGTGACAAGTTCTCCACATAACAACGGCCACCTGGGAGGGTGTTCAAGCGCTTGCGGGTCGACAGGAGCCCGACGAAGCAACCTACCAACCTTCAGGAGAAAACTCAGTGCCCGACGTACTGCGGCGTATCTGGATTGGGGCATCCCCCAGCACCTCACTGCGCAGCCCGGGCCTGCCTCACGCCGACGGAGTTTCCCGGTGGAGATCGCCGATTGCACTCGTTGGTCCGCTGTCATCGCGAAGCGGGTCGGACGCTGGCCTGTGCGCCGCCGATTATACCGGGGGCGGACCGCGCGTTGCAGGGCCGGGCAGGGACGAGGCACTATGCCCAGCGCCAGAAAGGGAAAATGGGATACAGGCACCCTCCGCAAAGCTCCGGGATGCCAGTCCCCATTTTCCCCCCGCCGTGGCGCTACTGTAGCTGAAGCTCGCGCTCTGCGGAGTGTCCATGACATTGATTCGGGAGGCCCGGCGTAGTACGCTGCTCAGCACCTGGACCCCGGATCCCCTTTTGAACAAACGGTCGGGAGAGAGCGATGATGGCATGTAGGTGGCTTTGGACCGCGGCTGTCGTCTTTACGATCTTCGGTGGAGGGCAGAGCATGTGCGAGGCACAATCTGACCGGCACGAGCATCTGGAGCCCTGGGCCTCCAACACCCACTCGACGGACGTGCCCAAGCGTCACGTCGAGGGAATCGCCACCGGACGGCATGAATACACCGTCACCCAGGGCGGCACCATGGACGGCGAGAACTGCCGCACACCCATGGGCGTGGGCATGAACGTGGAGGGCGCCATGGAACAGACCTGGCAGTCCAACCGCGTGCTGCGCATGGAGAACGTGGGCGACACGGATGTGGTGAACCCCTGGCTGTCCAACGGCCGCAACCTGTTCCGCACCGTGGACGAGATCGTCAACGCGGCGATCGAGCCGGGCATGAGCGACAGCGAGAAGGCCAAGGCCATCTGGTTCCAGGATTGCCGCTACCACTATCACTTCGGTGGCGAGAACCACGAGCTTTCAGACCCTGTAAGGATTTTCAATGTCTACGGCTGGTATCAGTGCGGCTCCAACGGCACCCACCTGGCCGGGTTGTGGCGCCATGCCGGCCTCAAAGTCAGCCCCTCAGCCGGGACCATAGGGCACACGACCTCGCGCGTCTTTTTCGATGGCCGTTGGCACTTTCT
>DAOVRD010000153.1 GCA_030628375.1 Planctomycetota bacterium | reverse complement strand
TGGCGCAGGTGAACCGGGCCCTGTTCGAAGACCTGGCGCATTCGGAGTTGCTGATCAGTTGCTTCTACGCCGAGATCGAGCTGCCTTCGGGAAGGGTGTCGTTCTGTCGGGCCGGACATCCGCTGCCTTTGCTGATGCAGAAGGGGAAGCAGGAGTGGCTGGACACTGAGGGACTGCTGATCGGCGTGGCCGAGGACGGTGCATTTGGGGAAGGGTCGGTCCAGTTGGACTGTGGGGACAGCATCGTCCTGTACACGGACGGGGTGCCGGAGGTCTGGGATGGGCAGGGGCGGCCGTTTGGCTCGGAAGGGGTGAGCAAGGCGGCTCTGGAGACGCTCGGCTCTGCTCCGACGGAGGCGGCGGTGCGCATCGTTGCGGCCGCCCGGGAGCACGCCGGCGGATCGGTCCTTAGCGATGACGTCACCGTCCTGGTGGTGCGTTTCGGGGACGAATCGGAGAAGTGAGGTCATGAGTCTGCACTCGCGCGGCATCTTCCAGGCCAAGTTCGTCTACGTTGTGTCCGTGCTTGTCGTGAGCCTGGGCGTCGTGTCGCTGATGTGGCGTTTCAAGGATGTTGACTGGATCCTGACCGTCTACGGCCTTGCCCTCGTTCTTGTGGTGACGGCGTTCGCATGGGAGATCGCTACGAGGGCGGAGAGGCTGGATGAGATCGTCAAGGCCCGCACCGATGCGCTGGCGGAAAGCAACCGCTATCTGAGCGCTCTGCTGGAGCAACTCAACGCGTTCCACACAATAAGCTATGAGATAACCCAGAGGATGGACCTCGACGAGATAACGAGCGAATTCCCGGAACGCCTATACGGTCTGCTGCCCGATGTGGACGGCGTCTGGCTCTGGCTGGATCGGAGGTCCCTGGGGGCGGAGGTCGCAGCGTCGAATCCGGAGGAATCACTGGAGCTGGTTGCGCAGGCCGGCGAGGACCTCGGCGCTCCTCCGGAACTGCAAGGCCTCCGGGCGGGCAATCCCCTGGTGGCTGCGTGCTTCGATGAGCACCGGGTTTCGATTTGCCGCGACCTGCCGGGCGAGGCGTCTGCATGGGGTTGGGACTGGCTTGCCGGGAGCGGCCTGCGCTCCTTCGCCGGCTGCCCGCTCGAAGTCGGCGAGCGCATGCTGGGCATTCTCGGCGTTTTCAGCCGGTCGGACATGTCAACGGGCTTCATCAGCCAGATCAAGCTGAGCGTCAATCACCTGGCGGTCGCCCTTGAGAAGGCCAGGCTCCTGGAAGAGACTCAGGAACGTGCGGAGGCCCTGGCTGCGGCAAACGAGGAGCTGAGGCAGTTGGACGCCATGAAGGACTGGTTCGTCTCGGCGGTCTCTCATGAGTTGCGCACGCCCCTGACGAGCATCCGTTCTTTCGGTGAGATACTCGAGCACTACCAGGACCTGGAGCCACACGAGCGGGAGGAGTTTGCCGCCATCATACGGCAGGAGAGCGAGAGGCTCTCCGAGATGATAGACAACATGCTCGACCTGGCCAAAATCGCTGCGGGCAAAGGGGCGTTCCACCCGCGCTCTTTCCACCTGCCGCTGCTGGTCGAGAGGTGCTGCAAGCTGTTCTGGCAAGAGGCCGAGGAGAGGGCCATGGAGTTCGGCCACGCGGTGCCGGAGGGCCTGCCGCAGGTCTACGCTGACGAAGAAGGCGTCGCGCGCGTGCTGACTAACCTGATCGGCAATGCCTTCAAGTTCACCCAGGACGGCGGCAAGATCGAGGTGAGCGCGGAACTGGCTGAGCGCGGTTCGGGCGACCGGGAGCTTGTGACGGTCCTTGTCAGCGACACGGGTGTGGGCATAGCGCCGGAAGATCAGCCGAGGATCTTCGACAGATTCACCCAGGTAGGGACGGATCTCACGGGGAAACCCGGTGGCGTCGGCATCGGTCTGGCCATCTGCCGGGAGATCGTGCAGAGTTCGAACGGTGAGATCTGGGTGCGCAGCGAACCGGGAAAAGGCAGCACCTTCAACTTCACGCTGCCCACGCGGCCGTCCCCGTAGCCAGGAGGCGTGTGAACCCGTTTGGCAGTGGCTGCACGGGGCCGTCCTGAGGGGGCGTTCGGGGGGTGTTTCAGCCTGCTTTGGCGCGTGGGGCGGTCTGTCCGCTGAGCTTGCGGCTCACTTCCTCGAACTTGACGGAGATCTTTTTGCTGACCCCGTCAGCCATGGTCAGCCCGTAGAGGACCTGCGCCACGCTCATCGTCAACTTGTTGTGGGTGACGACGATGAACTGAGTCCCTTGCCGGAACTCCTCAAGCAGCATGAGGAACCGCTCGATGTTGGCGTCGTCCAGCGGAGCGTCCACCTCGTCCAGCAGGCAGAAGGGGCTGGGCTTGGCCTGGAACATGGCGAACAGAAGTGCGATCGTCGTCAGCGCCCTTTCGCCGCCGCTGAGCAGCGTGAGGGAGCTGGTCTCCTTGCCCGGCGGGCGGGCAACGACCTCGATCCCGGCCTCCAGGATGTCTTCTTCCTCATCGTCCAGGACGAGGTCGGCAGCCCCGCCGCCGAACAACTTCCGGAAAATGCCCTGGAAGTTAACCCGCACCTGCTCGAACGTCTCGCGGAACTTCTCGCGACTCTTCTTGTTCAGCTCCCGAATGATCTCCCGCTCGTGTCGGCGCGCCGTCTCCAGGTCTTCCCTCTGGTCGCTGAGGAACTGAGCGCGAATCTCAAGCTCTTCTTGCTGCCGGATGGCGCCGACGTTCACGTTTCCGACCCGGTCCACTTTGGCTTTGAGCTTGGCGATCTCTGCCCTGGTGCTGTCCCAGTCGGTGGCGGGGTCGTCGGTCATCTCCAGCATGGCGCTGCGCAGTTCGATGGTTTTCTCGAGGGTTATCAGCTCCGGGCCTTCGTCTTCGTCCGCCTGAGGCGCCTCCGGGCCGCCTTCCAGTTCCTTGTACCACGCGGCGACCGGCTCGACGGGAGCGGGCTCCGGGATGTTGTCCGTGAATTCACGGATGGCTTTGGCGGTGAAGGGCGAGTTCTCGTTCCAGCACTCGGGTTCCTGCGCCAGCGCCAGCAGATGCACGCCGTCGTTCTCGGCCGTGCGCTCCACCAGGTCCTGCATCTTGATGGCGGTTTCGTTCTCCGCCATGCGCAGCGAGTGCAGCCGTTCCTCGATCTCCTCTCGCTGCCGGGCAATCTCTTTGGACCGTCGGGCCAGGGCGTCTATCCTGTCGCGGAACTGCTTGAGCGTGGCGGACTCGCCCGTGAGCTTCTCGGACAGGTCGGCCCTCTCGGCTTCGAGCGCCCGGCAGTCGGCCTGGGCCGAGTTCGTCGCGTCCTGCGCCTCCTGCTGCCGCCGGACGGTGGCTTCGCGCTGGGCGGCCAGCGAGGCGGTCTCCGACTCCGTGCGCTGCCTTTCTGCCAGCAGCCGTTCCGTGTGAACCTGCAGGTTGCGCTGCTGTTCTCTGGCGCGGGCCAGTTCGCTGCCCAGCGAGTTGACTTCCTCGGCCAGCGTCTGGTGCTGATGCTGCAGCGCGCGCAGGCGCGCTTGCTCCGCCTCGACCGCCTTCTGGGCGTCGGCGCGGTCCTGGCTGGCCTGATCGCACCTGCCCTCCAGTTGGCTGGCGCGCTGCCCCAGGGATTCCATGTCCTGGCCTATGGCCGTTTCTTCGGACCGGGTCAGGTGGATCTCTTCCCGCAGTTCGGAGGCCCGGCTGCTCGCCACTTGCAGTTGGCTCTGAACGTCGCCGGCGCTGCGCCCCAGCTCTTCGGTTCGTGCTGTAAGCCTCTCACGTTCTGCTTCGTGGCGCTCGAGGTCCTCTACGCGGCTCTGTTTGGTCTTTGCCAGTCCGGCGAGTTTCCGCTCCAGGCCACTGATCTGGAGTTCCAGTTCGGCCAGTTCGCTGCGCCGGCTGATGAGGCTGGGGACTTCGGGTGTTCCGGCCGACCATACGCCGTTGCCGCCGTAGCATTCCCCGGAGGGCGTCACGAATCGGACGTTGTCCGCCAGGGAGCCTGCCGGCAGGTCGGCGGGTGATTGCGCGTCATCTACCAGGAAAGCATTGCCCAGGAGGAACTGCACGGCGAGGGCGCTCCGCTCGTCGTGGCCGACGAGTTCGCTGAGTCGCCCGCGCAGGCCGCCGACGGACGGCGCGCTCGGCAAGGGCCGCGCCGGCAGACGGTCCAGGACCAACAGGTCCGCCCGCCCGTGTTCGCCTTGGGCAAGCAGCCGAAGTGCCTGCTGCGCTTGGGCCGCCGTTTCAAAGATCACAGCCTGGACCTTCTCGCCGAGGGCGGCCTCGACCGCACGCGCCAGCTCCACGGGCACCCGGAGCACCTCTGCCACCAGGCCGACCATGCCGGGCAGCCCGGAATCCAGCAGCGCCCTGACGCCGGAGCCCACGCCCTCGGAGCGGGCCTCCAGGTCCGCCAGCACATCGCGGCGCGCCCGCTTACTGCTCAGTTCGGCCAGGGTATTTGCCTGGTTCGCCGAGATCCTCGCCAGGCGTGCTTCCGCCTCGGCGATGACGTGCCGGCATCGTTCCATTGCTGCTTTCAGGCCCGCCCGTTGGGCCTGCAGGGCTTGGAGCTGCCCGTGGGTCTTGCTGCGTTCGTGCTGGGCCTCGCTCAAGTGCTCGTCGAGGTTCTGTTGGCGGTTCTTGACGCGTTCGAGTCGGTTGTGGAGCGTGCGCTTCTCGGTCGCGAGCACCTGGACCTGGTTTCTGAGCTGGGACTCGCGCTGGAAGAGATCGAATATCCGGGTTTTTCTGGTCTCAGCGGCGTTCTCGGTGTTGCGGATCTGGCCCTGGGTGCTCTCCATCTGATCCCGGGCGGCCTGGAGCTTCGCCGTTCTTTCCTCCAGCTCTTCTGAGCTGCGTTCCAGCTTGGCGGCGGCCTCTTCGCTTTCGCCGGCCAGGCCGCGCAGGCGCTCCAGCAGATCGTTGTGCCGCAGATCCAGTTCGTCCAGTCGGTGTTGCAGCTCTTCCTGGCGGCGGCGGCCCAGTTCGGTTTCGCGGCCGAGGCCCTCTATGCGGGCAACTATGCGCGTGAGGCGCTGGCGGGATTCGGCCAGTTCGTTCTGAGCGTTCTGAAGGTCCCTGCGCGCGCCTTCCAGTCCTGTCTCGCAGGTCTCGGCCTCTTCGGCCAGACGGGCCTTTTCGGACCTGGTGGCTTCTATTGTCTGGCTGTGCCGATCCCGCTCGGCGCTGAGCGTTCGGTGGCTGTGGAGGCCGTACGCAAGGTGGAGCTGCTGAAGGCGCTCACTTAGCTTCCGGAAGGTCCTGGCTCGGCCGGCCTGATACTTGACGCTGCGGAGCTGGCGGTGGACTTCCTCGACGATGTCGTTGACTCGCGCCAGGTTGCTGGAGACCCTTTCGAGTTTGCGTTCGGCCTCCCTTTTCTGTTCGAGGAAGCGATTGATGCCCGCTGCTTCTTCGAATACTTGCCGCCTCTCTTTCGGGTTGGAGCGCAGTATCCGGTCAATCTGTCCCTGTTCGATAACGCTGTAGCAACTGGTGCCCACGCCGGTGTCAAGCAGCAGGCTGCGGATGTCCTTAAGGCGGCACGGTTGGTCGTTTACATGGAACTCGCTCTGGCCACCTCGGTCGAAGCGGCGGCGGATGCAGACTTCCTCGTATTCCACAGGCAGCCGGCCGTCGGAGTTGTCAATGGTGAGCTTGACCTCGGCATAATTGAGGGGTTTGCGCGACTTGCTGCCGTTGAAGATCACGTTGGCCATCTCGGCGCCGCGGATCTTCTGGGCGCTGCGTTCTCCCAGGACCCACTTGATGGCGTCTACGATGTTGCTCTTGCCCGAACCGTTCGGCCCGACCAGCGCGGAAAGGCTGTCCTCGAACTCGAAAACCGTTCGGTCCGCGAAAGACTTGAACCCGTAAAGCTCCAGCTTCTTCAGTCTCACGGCTGTCGCTCCGCAGGTCTAGCGCCAGGGAGTTCCGTCAGAAACGGCGACCGTCGCAGGCCGGCTGACGGATGAGCCGCCCGCCTCGGGCAGGCAAGCACGCCGGAAAGGGCCGCGTCCGGCCTGGGTCGTGTTCAACTGTTCCCCGTATGGAATGGGCAACAAGGCCACGATTCTAAACAAACCTTGCCGGCGAATTCACACCGGGGGGCGCGCCGGCTGGCGGTCGGCCCGGTTTCCGCTCCGGAGTGCGGCGGGCCGGGGGTCCTGGCGGTTGCGTATCGGCTCGTAAAGCCTTGCCAGCGTTTCAGTTACGCTTGGAAGGCCGCGGCCCGCGGTGTCCTTCTGAGGCGAGGGCGCGTTCGTGCGGTCCCGTGCGAATCGCGGGTGGGCAGCAAAAACGGAGGGGGAAAATGGCCCTCGGCACCTGAGGTCAAGCCGGCGGGGGCCTTACTCTTGTCGGCTGCGGGCCAGGGCCGCATGATCGCGCCCGCGCACTACACACCGGCCGGCCGCCGGGGCCACGATCTGCGCGAATGTGTCCAGCTCCTCCGACGCGAACGGGACGACCTGGCGAAGCTCCCGGGAGAGGCAATGGTCAGGCTTGAAGTTCTGCAGGGCTATCTGCTGCGCGCCCTGGAGGTCCGGCACCATGCGTTCCAGCTCTTCTTGTCCCACCAGGCCCGGCACGAGCGTTACGCGGAACTCGTGGGGTACGCTGCTCGTCTTGATGACGTTGATGGAGCGGCGGATATCCTCGACGTTGACGTGCACGCCGCAGACGCGCTCGTAGTCTTCGGGCGTGAGGGGGGCTTTCACGTCCATGGCGATCGCTTCGACCAAACCGCCGCCAATGAGGCGCGCCACCCATTCCGGCCGGGTGCCGTTTGTCTCCACCATCACTTCCAGGGGTATGTTCCTGAACTCGCGTATCAGGTCGAGCAGTTCCTCGCCGTGGAGGGTCGGTTCGCCGCCGGTGATGGCCACCCCGTCGAGCCACCCATGCTGGCGGCGCGCGTAGTCCAGGACCTGGTCGCGCGGGATGCTTTCGAGCCGCTCGGGGTGAATGATCAGATGGCCCGCGTGGCAGTAATGACACCGCAGATTGCAGCGGGGCAGGAAGACGACCGAGGCGATCTTCCCTTCCCATTCCAGCAGGCTGTTCTCAATGAACCCTTTGATTTCCATGCGCGTGTTGCGGCAAAGGCTTCGCAGCCGCGGCCTACCCCCTAAGGGCGACCAGGGCTGCGATAACTGCAATCCCGAAGCCGACAATAAGCGGGATGCTCCACTTCAAACTGTTGACGCTGTCTCTAAGTGCCTTGACGCTGTCTCTAAGTCCCTTGACGTCTTCGGCAAGGATGCCCAAAGTTTTGATTATCTCCGGCAGGGAGATACTCTCTTGCTCCAATATGAACTCCATCTCCTCAGCGCCCAGCTCGAACCTCCCCTGGTACTCGCCTTGATATGGATGCGAAGTGGGTTCTTCCAGGCGATGGAACTCGACAGTCATGAGGGCTTCCTTGTAAGGGAGTACAACTGCCTTCAGCGAGAGGTTAGTTATCGTGAGGATAATGCGCCCCTCGAAGCCCGGATCTATCTGTGGGCCGGTGCTTGCAATTAGGCCCTTCCTCGTGTACTTGGACCTAAGCCCGAAACGCCCTGTGTGCTGGTGGTCCAGGTGTATCGCCTCAAGACTGACTATGATGCCAGTATCACCTGGTTCCAGCATAAGGTAGCGTTCCTTCTCTAGGTCCAGCAGCTTCTTCCTACTGACAGTCGCCCCCTGCTTGCCTACCCGCATGTCGTATGATGCTGCTTGGACGTTCTCCTCTTGGAAAGGTTCGATAACGATCTGTTTCTTCTCGACGGCCTGCACGATCTGCTGGTAGTTAAGGATCACGCCTCACCATCCCTTTGCTTCTCAGGGCCGTTCCAAGGCCCGGACCCAGGATCTTGCCGTCACCTTCTCCACCTGTAGTATACTATGCTTTTGACGAGGTGTTGTCAGGGGCACCCCGCATTCGCAGTGGCAGGCGAACGCCGCAACGCTAGGCCAGGAGGAGGCCTCACCCGCTGAGGCGGCGGCGCAGTTCTTCGCTCGGAGGAGCGTGGCCGTCCCAGCGGGCGATAACCGACTCCGGGTCCTTCTTGATCAGGACGGAGGGGATTTCGAACACGTCGAAGTAGTCGCTTTCAGCGGCTCCTTCCACAGTCTCCGTGTCGTGGAAGACGACCTGGACCGAGTCGCTCAGGTCCCACTTCTGCAGGAAGTGGATCACTTTTTTCTTTGCCGTTTGGCACAGCTCGCAGTCCTGCTTGCCGTATATCTCGATGATCATCTTCTCTCCCGACGTCGCCTGGCGCTCTGCCACTACCTTGGTCCTCTCAGGTCAGTGCCACGCTGTAGTTGCCGCGGCGGCGGTCTTTGAGCTCGCCCACTTTGGACTTGTTCCAATTGGGGATCCGGCTGAAGTAGCCGACCACGCGCGTCATGCCATAGACGTGCACGCTCTGGCAGTGCCCGCAGTTGTCCTTGAGGCCGGGCGTGGACTTATGGCAGTCATTGCAGATGGTGAACTCCGGGCTGATGGTTAGCTGGGCCGCCTGGGTGTTGCGGAATGTCTTTTCGACGAGGTTCCTGATACTCGCCGCCGGCGGCCGCTCCTCGCCGACGAAGGCGTGGATGATGGCGCCGCTTTCGATGGCCCGGTGGAACTTGCTCTGAATCCTGATTCGGGTAAGCAGGTCTACCGACGCGTCCGCGCGCAGATGAATGCTGTTGGTGTAATACATTTCGTCACTGTCTATGTCGCCGCGGATGATGTCTTTGGCTTGGGGGAAGCGGCGCAGGTCCACTTTGGTGAGCCGACGCGCGGCGCTTTCGGCCGGCGATTCTTCCAGCGCTACCCTCATGCCGTGCCTGGCGCCCATCTCTCTGGCTCGAAACTGCATGTGCCGTATCAGGTGCAGTCCTCGACGGACCATGCCGTTGTCCTCGTGGAGTTCCTTGCCCGTCATGTAGAGCATGCACTCATTCAAACCTATCAGGCCGATGATGTAAGTGGCCTTGCTCAGGTCCACATAGGGGCGTCCGTCGGCGGCCATCTGGCCGATCTGCCAGAGCGGCTGGCTCGGGTCGGTCATCAGGGAACCAATGAACTGGCGCTTCTGGATGTGCGCCTGAATGGCCAGATCTATCATCTGGTCTATCTCTTCGTACAGGGCCACGAAATCCCCCGGGCCGGCGCGGTAGGCCGCCTGCGGCAGGTTCAGCGTGATGTTCTGGAAGCCGCAGAAGCGCATGCTTTCGGGATGGCGGATCATGTAGTCGTCCTTGATCGTGGTGCGCAGCCGGCAGCAGGCGCTCAGGGTGACCTCATCGCGGTCGAAGATGAAGTAGGGCACGCCGTTCTCGCTGGCGATCCGGCAGGCGTAGTCGAGTATCTCGCGCTGGGCGGGGTCCGCCAGCGTTTCATGGCTGATATGGAGGTCACACTTGGGGAAGGCGAAGATGTTGCCGTATTCGTCGCCGGCCCGCCACACGTCCAGCAGCGCCTTGCAGAAGCGCTGCGCCGTCTTC
>DAOVRD010000308.1 GCA_030628375.1 Planctomycetota bacterium | reverse complement strand
GACTTCCACGTGGGCCGGGATATCGCTGACCAGGACGGGATTGCCGTAGCTCAGCGCCTCCAGAAGCGTCAGCGGGAGTCCCTCATGATGGGAAGGGAGCACGAACAATCCGCAGTGCGTGAAAAGCTGGCGCAGTTCCTCTCCGGTGACGAAGCCCGTCGGGACCACGCCTTCGGTTTCCCGGGCACTGGCCTCAAGTGCCCGTGTATACGCCGATGCATGATCTGCCTGGCCGGCTATGACGAGCTTCCATTCGGTGCGCAGGCCACGAAACGCCTCGACTAGCTCGTGGAATCCCTTTCCCGGATCGAGTCTGCCTGCTGTGAACGCGTATTTCTTCTTCTCGAGACCCCATTTCTGCAGATAGTCCGTTGAAGCCGACGGCGTCGGGATCTCTACACCGTTTGGTACAAGCTCGGCTTCAACGTCGTACTTGTCGCGAAGCACGGCCCGGATGTACTCGCTGACGACAATCGTCTTGTTCGCGTGCGTTGCCCCCAGTCTTTCCCCAAGCCTGAGCATCATCTTTGCCAGTGGTCCCCACTTCTCGCGTTCGTAGTCGGTGCCCTGGATCGTCAGAACCACTTTCATTCCGAGCAGGCGGGCTATGGGAACACAAAGGGCTGGGCCGATGGACTGGATGTGCAGCAAGTCCGCCGAGCGCAGTGCCGCCGCCAGCACGGCCAGGAGAGTGTGGAAGAAGGCTTCCAGGCACTTAACGCGCGGGCACCACAGATCTGCGAAGCGGACGCCTTGATAGGAGTTGCGGCGGCCCTTTTCGAGGTACGGCGTTCGTCGGAACACCACGACGCTGCATCCAAGGCGGACGAGGCGCGGATAGAGCTGCTCGCAGTGTCTTTCCACGCCTCCCTGGATGCCGGGGAAGCCTCGTGTGCCTGCGACGAAAACCTTCATTCTGACGGACCCTCCGCTGCTCATCGCTTCTCTAAGAACAGGCCCGATACACGTCCATCAGCTTGCCGTAGAACGTGTCCTGGTCGAGGTGGGTCTCCACGTATTGGCGGGCATTGCGCCCCATGGCTCTCATGGCGTCGGGGTCGCCGGCCAGCTCTTGTATTCGTTCGCGCAGTTGCCGGGCGTCGCCGGCTCTGAAGCAGAAACCGCGCCCTTCCGCAACCAGTTCGGGAATGCCTCCGATGCGAGAACCGATGACGGGCTTCCCAAGGGCGAATGACTCGATGACCGAACGCGGATTGTTCTCGTAACACTCCGATGCGAGCACTGTGAACATACAGGCGCCGACCGCACGCCGCAGCTCGTCCCCGGCGAGGAAGCCATCGAACCGGACGTTGTCAATGCCTTCTGCGCCCGCTCTCCGCTCCAACTCCTCTTTCATTGGACCGGTGCCAATGACGCGGAGGCGCAAGTCCAGCCCTTTGATGGCCTCCAGCAAGGTGTTGAGCCCCTTTTCCGGCGAGAGCCTCCCGAAGTAGGCGATCTGGCGAGCATCCCAGTCGTACCGGGGCTGGAAAGCGTCCACATCCACGAAATTCGGCACGTGCACTATCCTACCCCGGAATCCCATCTCTGTGACTTTGCGTTTCAGAAACCTGCTGGGCGAGATGAAGACGCCCACCTTCTCGTATGTCCTCAAGATTCGACGATGGAAGTACATCTCCACCGCACTGAGCAGGCTCTTAGGCAGCGACCCTTTCGTGCAGCGGAATCTGACCGTGTTGTAGAACCGGCCGCCGCGGCACTCCTCGCATATCCTTCCCTCCCGGAAGTGGCTGTATATCGAGCACGTGACTTTGTAGTCACGGAGGGTCATCACCGTGGGTATGCCCTGCGCCGTCGGCGGATCGATCACTGATGGACTCAACTGGTGATAGATGTTGTTGAAATGCACTATGTCGGGCCGTTCCTTGCGGATCAGCTCCAGCATCTTGTTCCGGGCTTCGAGCGAGTACAGGAGCCTGGCGGCAAGAGCTAGCTGCTGGGGCAGGCTCAGCCGGGCATTGTAGTCCACCTCAGATACCAGATAGGCGGGGAACTCGCGAGCGGCCCCTTGCGCCGGGGCCATCCCCATCAGGACTACCTCGTGGCCACGTCGCTTGAGGAGCAGTGCCGTGTGCAGGTTGGAGATATCGGCGCCGCCTTTGGGGTAGAGATACTTGTTGACCAGGGCGATCTTCATAGGCGCCGTGCTGCCGCATCGCTACGGCTTGATCTGCTATTTTTCGAGGATAAAACCCACGACGTGGTAGGTGCCGGGGAGCTGCTGTATGTCCGGCTTCGCAAAATCCGATGGGCCGTGTAGTTTCAATCGGCTGGCCTGGATAAGCTTCGCGTAGGCCCCTCTGAGCCCCGCCGTGACGTGTGGGCCATCGTGGTCCATGGTGACAATCAACAGACCGCCCTTCTTCAATACCCTCGTCATTTCCTTCATGCCCTGAAATGCTTCCTCTTCGGATAGGTGCTCCATGACGCTGATACAGAAAACTTTGTCAAAGAATCGGTCCGGGAAATGCATATCTGTCAGGCTGTCATCGAAATACTTGATGTTGAATGTCCCGTCCTGCGGCCTCCTAGGTGAGTACCAGAGGCCGTCTGGCCTGCACAACCGCCGAAGACAGCGCTTCACGATCGTCAGAATGCAGGAGACCGGCCGGGGTCCGGTTCCACTTCCGGAGCGATCCAACTGGCCTGCCCGCTCGCCCATTGTCCTATCATAGGCGTCTCTCAGTTCTGCGTCGAACCGGCCTTCGAAAGGGGACCTCTTGACAGAGGGGGGATGAATTGTGTTGAGGATCCTTAGGGCCATCTTCTTGAATTGATCCACGTAGTATTCCACGTGTGTGACGGTCCGCTGATGAATCCGGGGGTCTACTCCGTAGGCTTCGCAGCCGGATTCTGCAACCAAGGGCAGCAAGGGCGAATCACCACAGCCGCAGTCCAGAACCTTCTCGCCCGCTTTGACCCCGGAGTTGATGATGGCCCATGGGTACTCCCATGCCCTGCTCCAGTGAATGACCACCTGCTCAGGGAATCTCGCACCGAAAGTGTACGGTCTCTTCTTCAAGACGTCCCGGAAAATATGCTCGAACCTCCGCCTGATGCAACGAAATGACACGAGATTGTAATCATCCGCCGTTAGGAACCTATTGATTGGCCGCATGTGAACACTGTCGTCCATTGCTTGCGCTCTTGTTTGGCTATTCAGTCGAAGTATCCCAGGGCCTTCAGGCGCCTCTTCAGCCCTTCGTCGGCGACCTTGATCCCCTGTTGTTCGTGGCCTTGCACGTGGGCGAGCCTGCTTTCGATCGCGCTTCTCAGGGCCTTGAGCTTTTCGGTGTCTTTTGACTGTGCGTAGAGGTCTACGGAGTCTAGCCTGTCCTGGAAGCTGAAGGCTTCCCACCGGTCTGCGCCGTGGTACAACAGCCGCAAATCAGAGTCCGTTGCGCAGATGGCAGGCTCTCCCTTGATCATGCATTCCGAGATGACCACTCGGGCTTTCTCGGCGGACTCGCCGTCGGAGAAGCGCAGCAGCGACTGCCCTCGCCAGTCGCCGTGGCTCGGCACGCCGTACGAGTCGGCGACCGTCGGACACAGATCAAGCAGGCTGACAGGCGCGGCGATCCTGCGCGGCGCGACGCCGGGCACGCGCAGCATCAGGGGGACGTGCGTTCCTTCACGGTAGAGCTTCATGCCGTGGCAGAGCCCGCCGTGTTCGCCGAACTCCTCCCCGTGGTCCGCTGTGAACATGACGGCCGTTTCGTCCCACATGCCGCTCTCGCGCAGGCGATCCAGCAGCCGACCGATTTGGGCGTCGGCCGTGCGTATCAGGGCGTCATACAGGCTAGACACGGCCTTCAGGGGCACCTTGCTGAGGTCGAGTTTCCTCTCTTGCATCCAGCGCTCGTAGTTTCGGTTGACGTGGCGGCGCATCCTCTCCGACCAGGGGGGGCTGCCCACGTTCCTGAACTCAGGCGACGGGAAGTAGGGCCCGTGCGGCTCGAGATAGTGCACCCACAGGAAACATGTGCGGTTCTCGTCGCGCAGTTGACTCAGCTTTGCGACGGCATGTTCGGTTAGCTCCTGCGCCGAGGCGTACGCCGGCGTGTTCGAAGACTGCCGATGGAAACGTATCAGGTGCCTGTCTACTGCCTGGTAGACGAACAGGCCCATGGGCTTCCACAACGTCTCCCACAAGGGCAGGAAGCGGAACGTGTCGTATACGGCCTGTGCTTTGCGTCTGAACGCGCGTCGGCTCTGCACCCTTTTGCGCAGCGCTCCGCCCCCCGCCACCTCGATGTCCAACCAGTTCTCGACGCCTTTGCCAAAGCCGAACGAGACCGAAAGCACAGGATGAGAGTGTATAACATCTGTCCTGACGTTACTTTGCGACAAGAACTCAAGCAGGTACGGCCTGCCCTCTACGAAGTGGCTGCTGCCCCCTGGCAAGTCGAGAGGGTAAGTGGACGACATGATGGCAGGGAAGGCCACTGAGGTCGTCGGCCCCAGAGAGAAGGCGTTTTCAAACACCAGTGCTTCCTCGCTGAGCCTGTCAAGCTCCGGGCTGGTGGGGCGCGGATAGCCCGCGTAGCCCACCCTGTCTCCGCGCAGGGCATCCATGGTGATGAGCACGAAAAGTCTTACAGGCTTGAGCTGCGCTTCGAGAGCCAAGGCACCGATTCTCCTGGTCCGTCAGGATCGGTCGACAATGAACGCGCGCCAGAGCGCCACGTAAGCCCCGGTCAACGGGCAGATGTATTATAGGAGAACGCCCTGCTTGAGAACAAGATAAGGTGGTCTGGAGGCAGGGTCATTCAATTGTCCCGTAGCGGATCACATGGATGACCTAGTGGCGGTGGGCGGGAATACAACGGCCTTAACAGGATGTACAGGATTTACAGGATAGACTGCGGCCGCTCCCGGCGCCCCTCTGGACCGGATCTT
>DAOVRD010000310.1 GCA_030628375.1 Planctomycetota bacterium | reverse complement strand
CTTACTGCTTCAACAGCTCCGAGGGCGCACCGGAGCGCCTGGCGCCTTGTGTCGGGCGGGCCAGCATGATGAAGCTGTTCAGGTTCATGGAGCGCGTCGAAGCCGGCGGCGACGAACCCGTGGAAGCAGGGATCGAATCCTCGTTGAAGTATCATGCGGGCCGCGGGGTCGCCGTCGTCCTCTCGGATTTCCTGACCTTTGGCGACGTGCGGCGAGCTTTTAATCTGATCTTCAACGCGGGGCTGGAGGTATTCGCCGTCCAGGTCCTTGCCCCGGCCGAGATAGACCCGGACCTGACCGGGGATGTGAGATTGGTGGACTCTGAGACGGGCGGCGCCCTGGACGTGTCCTCGGCGGGCGACCTGCTGGATCTCTACCAGGAGTACCGGGTGGCTTACGAGGGACAGCTTGCAGTGCTCAGCCAGCAGCGTTCCGGCCGATTCGTGTCTATCAGTTCCGAGGACCGTCTGGAGTGGGTGCTGTTCGATCTGTTCCGGCGCAGGGGGTGGCTGCGATGAGGGCCTTGAGCTTCTACGCACTGGGCAACGCGTGGTTACTGAGCCTGCTGGTTCCGCTTGTGCTGCTCTATTTCCTGAAGCTCAAGCGCATGCGGTTGCAGGTCCCGTCGTTGGCGCTCTGGCGGCAAGTCCTGGCGGACAAGAGGGTGAACTCCCCGTTCCAGCGCTTGAAGCGGAACCTGCTTCTGCTGCTGCAGATCCTGCTCCTTCTGCTGTTGATTGCGGCCGCTCTGCAACCCATCTGGAGGGGGAAAGCCGCCAGGAGTCACCGGATAGTGGCTCTGATTGACTGCTCGGCGAGCATGGCGGGCCTCGACGGGCCGGACGGGGTGCCGCGACTGGAAATCGCGAAGGAGCAGGTCGGCGACATAGTGGACGGCCTGCTGCCGGATCAGGAGTTGTGCATCATCTCGTTCAGCGACGGCGCTCGCAAGCGGACGGACTTCACCAATAACAAGCGCCTTCTGCGTCGGGTGCTCCGGGAGATCCGGGTCGAGGACGTGCCAAGTGAGGTCGAGGACGCCTTGCGCATGACGGAAGCGCTCGCGTGGACCGGCCCGCTGGACGAGGTGCTCATTTTCTCCGACGGGAACTTCCCCGAACGTGCGCATCTGGACCTGGCGTTGAACCTGACGTACCACCGGCTGCCCGCAGCGGGGCCCAACGTCGGCATCACGTCCCTGAACGCCAGACGATGGGCTGAGGGGGACTGGGACGTCCTGGTGCTTGTGCAGGCCTCATCCGACGCTGAAGGGACGGTAACGCTCGAGATCAGCCAGGACGGGGAGGTGGTCGGGGCCAGGCACGTTTCCATCGGGATGGACAAGGAGGAGCGCGTCGCGTTCCGAGTGAGCGGCGACCGGCCCTCGGCGCTCGAGGTGAAACTGATCCCGGCGGGCTTTGATTCTCTTTCGACCGACAACGTCGCCTACCTCGGCTTGCCGGCCGTTCGTCCCCTGCGCGTCTACGTTCCAGCGGCCATGAGCGGATACAGGCATGCCCTGCGAGCCCTGAAGGGCATCAGTGTGGTCCCGGGAGGCCAAGACGATGATTTCGCCGATTCGGACTACGATCTGGTGATCACCGACCGGCCGGAGGACGCCGGCCTGGAGGCCAACACGCGTTTCACCGTCGGATTCGTTCCCGACGACCTCAAGGAACTGCTCAGCGTCACGCAGGACGGGGCCGTGCTGGTGGACTGGAGCAGGAGTTCGCCCCTTTTGCAGCACGTGGAGTTGAACGACCTGTTGGTTCTCGACCGGCCCGTCTCTGCGGACGGCGTCGGCGAGGGCGACTTCGAGAATCTGGGCTACGAAGTGCTCGTCCACGCCGGCAGCGGTCCGCTGCTCTTGCAGAAGCGGGACGGGGAAAGGCTGTCCTTCCACTTGCTCTTCCACACGGATCGTTCGACCTTGCCGTATCGTGTGGCGTTTCCAGTTCTTGTCTCCAACCTGGCCCAGGTGGCCATGCACCAGGCGGGTCTCGCGGAGACTCATGGCCACCGGACCGGGGTCTTGAGCGAACTCGTCGTTCGTCCGGATTGCACGTATGAGGTCACGGATCCATCCGGCGGGAAGCGGGCCGAAAGGAGCAACAGCGCCGGTTTGCTGCCGGGCATCCCCGCTCCCTGGGTGGGTCATTACAGCATCGCGGAGGGCGGCCGGGAAGAGGCGCGCGTCGGGGCGAGTCTGCTTGCTGCGGACGAGACTACGCTGAAGAGCGTTGAGGAGATCGAATTCGAGGAGGACCTTTTCGTCTCGGCCTTTGAGGGCGAGCCGGAGACCGACCGTCCGCTGTGGCGCTTGCTTGCCATCGTGGCGTTCTGCGTCCTGCTGGTGGAGTGGTGGTATTTCCAGAGAGGCGTCGGAGGGTACGCAAGATGATGCGCGCGGGGCGTCTCGCAGTCGCGGCAGTGGCGCTGTTGGCGGCCGCAGTCTGGAGCGCCCGGGCCGTCGCGGCGCAGGATACGCTCAGCGTGCGCCTCGATCCCGTGGCTTCGCAGGCGCGTTCCCATGCCCCGTTCTGGCTCGATGTGAAGCTCCAGTCCAACGAAACCGGCCTGATTGAGGGACACCTGCGCATAGTCCTCAGAGACGGGAACGAAGTGATCTGGAGGTACGTGAGCGGCGACCTCGTCCTGAGCAACGGCCTCCATTCCTTTCGGATGATGTTGCCTGGCGGGGCGGTGTGGGGTTCGCGATTCGGCGCCCAGGCGGATGTGCGTTTCGTGACGGAAAAGGAATCCTACGACCTGGGCACGCACCAGCTCCCGTGCCCGGATGTGGCGAAGCGGTCCCTTGTGGTCGGTGTCAGCGCGCCGAACGAAGGGGCAAGCCCCGGGGACCTGGAGATCGCCCGCAGCCTCTCCCTCCAGCGATTCGATCCCGAGTCCCTCTCGGCTATCGCCCGTGTTTTTTCCGCCCTCCCTTCGGTCGTGCCGGCGCAGGAGTTGCCTTCTTACGCGCTGGGCTACTGCTCGTACGACGTGTTGCTGCTGGCCGGGGACGGATTCAGCCTCCTGCGCCAGCGGCAGTTGCGAGCGCTGCGTCGGTGGGTGGAGGCCGGCGGGAGCGTGTGCTTTGTCCCAGGAGGAGGCCTGCGCGCCTACCACGTGCTGTGCCTGAACGAAATGACGGGCGAGGCGGAAGGGCCTTTCGGCCTGACTGGCGAGGGCCGCTTGCAGCCGGGGAGCGGCGTGCCGGAGGGCGGGGTCGGCATGTTCCGATGCGGCCTTGGGCGGGTGGTGGTCGCCGCGGCTCTTCCGGAGTCTCTGGATTCGAGCGAGTGGCGGCGCGCGGCTGCCTTTCTCTGGAAGATTCGGTCCAACCAGCTCTCGGAAGTCGTCGGTCGGGGCAAGTGGCGCACCGACCTGCAAAGGACGGCATCGAGCCGGCCAAGGTACGGGGCGCGCCTCTACGACGAGTCGTCGGAAGGAGCCTTGCGGTTCCACGTGTGCCCCATTGACAGCGCATCCTCTCTTTACGACAGCCTGAAGCCGGAGACCGTCCGGGTCGTGCCGTTCTGGGCCATCGTGCTCGTTCTGTTTCTCTTCGTGCTGGCCGTTGGGCCCGTTGACTACTGCCTGCTGGGCGCTCTCAAGTGCCGGCGCTTCACCTGGATCCTGTTTCCCGTGTTGTGCGTGGGATTCGCTGCTTTTACGGTTGGCCTGTCGGAGAGCTACATGGGGAGCGCTGACCACCGCGGGGCGTGCGTCTTCGTGGACGTGGGGAAGGGCGGCCGCGTGCTCCGGTGGAGCCGCTACGAGCTGCTCTTCATCGGTGAAGAGAAGGAGGTGCTCACCGAACTGAAGGACAGCCTGTTTGCTCCGTTGGACGAGGCAGGTCTGATGGGGCGCGCCACCGGCCGTGCGTCTCCGCCGACCTACTGGGGCCGTTTTCCGGCGTTCTACAGCGTTTCTCGGTGGGTGGGCCAGTGGACCCCGACCTTTGGGCGGGCCTTCTCCCTTGAGCCCTTTGAGTCGTCCGTCGGCCTGGACTGGGACGCCGTCGAGCCATCGGACTTCCAGTCGTATGGCAGCAGGCGACAGGTGGCACGCAAGATACTTGCTGGCCGCCCTTTCGAGGGCGATATCTACCTGGTCCGCGGGGTCCGAATAGAGACGCTGCACACGGGCACTCGTGGCGCCATGGGCGGGGGGAGGCGTGACTGGCACCACGAGCGCGGCCTCATGGATGATTTCCTCCTGGAAACCAGCGCGCGGCCACAGCTCGGGCTGTTCTCGGTGGTCTCGCAGATCTCGCCCAACGGGGCGGACAACTTCGAGGACCTCAGCGTGCTCGATCCCACCGACTCGGCGCAATGGCTGCTTCTGGCGGTGACGGGCGCGGGCGATGACTATGTTGTCTATCGGCGTCTTTACTGCGAGGGATTGTGATGAATGTCGTTGAGGTGGAAGGTCTCTGGGTGAAGTATGGCCGGACGGTCGCCGTGAGGGACCTGTCCTTTGCCATCCCGCGCGGCGAGGTGTTCGGTTTCATCGGCCCTAACGGCGCCGGCAAGACGACGACTATCAAGGTCCTGGCCACACTGCTGAAGCCGGCGGCCGGCTCGGCGCGCATAGACGGCATGGACGTCACGCGCCGGCCGGGACGCATCCGCCGGCGGATCGGCTACATGCCCGATTTCTTCGGGGTGTATGAATCCCTCACCGTCAACGAATACCTTCATTTCTTCGCCGCCGCCTACCGGCTGGGCGGGCGCAAGCGCAGGGGGGTGGTGAGCGACGTGCTCGCTTTGACCGACCTGACCGAGAAGAAGGATGCGCCCGTGGACGCCCTTTCGCGCGGCATGAAGCAGCGACTGGGCGTCGCTCGGGTCCTCTTGCACGATCCGGACCTGCTGTT
>DAOVRD010000072.1 GCA_030628375.1 Planctomycetota bacterium | reverse complement strand
CCCGAAGGGACGTTCAGCTTTCATGCCGGCCCCTCGCCACGGAATCCAGGGCCTCAAGAAGCGTCGAGCCGCCGCGGCGATCGCAGGCGGACGCAAGTATCTCGGCACTCCCGCCCCGCCAAGGCCGATCCCTCCGAGCGCCGCTTCACGAGGCACGGGAGATTCTGGACGGGCGACACGGAATACCGACTGGCCCGGCCTGACGGCACGAAGCGTCGAACCCACCTCAACGGGGCGGATCAGGAAGAGCCTTACAGGTCGCTGGTCGTGATCCCGCTGGCGGTTGCAGACGAGAGCGTCGGTTCGCTGAAGTTGATGAGCAGACGCCGGAACGGATTCACTGAAGCGGACGTGGGGGGATTCGAAGACATAGCGCAGACGCTTGGCATCGCGGCGGCAAGCCAGCGCGCCCAGGTCGCACTGCGAGAGCGAGTCAAGGAGTTGGCATGCCTGTACGGCATAGCTCAGGTGGCCGGCCGACCCGGCGCGCCGCTCGAAGAGATCCTGCAGAGCATCGTGGAGCTGCTGCCCCCCGCCTGGCAGTATCCTGAGATCACCTCTGCCAGGCTGACTTTCGACGGACGGCCCTATTCGACAGCAGGCTTCCAGGAGGGCCGCCCGACGCAGGCAGCCGACATCGTTATCGAAGGCGACAGGAGAGGCGTCGTCGAGGTGAGCTACGCCGAGGCAAAAGGCGAGCTTGACGAAGGCCCCTTCCTGAAAGAAGAACGGAATCTGATTGATGCCGTCGCCAGGAACGTGGCACTTGTGATCGAGCGAAGGGACGCGGCCGAGGAACAGGCGCGTCTACAGGAGCAGCTCATGCACGCCGACCGCCTGGCGACCGTGGGACAGCTTGCCGCCGGGGTGGCGCACGAGCTGAACGAACCCCTCAGCAACATCCTGGGCTTCGCGCAGCTCGTCCAGAAAGACCCGGAGATATCCGCACAGGCCCGACACGACATGGACAGGATCGTGGGGCTGGCGCTCCACGCGCGCGAGATCATCAGGATGCTCCTGGTGTCTGCGCGGCAAGTGCCCTCCAACAGGGCGTGGGTCAGCCTGAATCAGGTGGTGGAAGACGGCCTCTACTTCTTCAAAGCCAGATGTGCGGAAATGGGGATCAACGTCGTGCGTTCACTGGTTCCCGATCTGCCGGACGCCTTCGCCGACCCCACTCAACTGAAGCAAGTGGTTGTCAACATTGTCGTGAACGCGCTGCAGGCTATGCCCAACGGGGGCAGACTGAAGGTGGACACGTGGCAGGATGAAGATAATCTGATGCTCGCCGTGGAAGACACCGGCATCGGCATGGACAGAAAGACCATGGAGCAGATATTGGTTCCGTTCTTCACAACCAAGGACGTGGGCGAGGGGACGGGACTGGGCCTGCCGGTGGCCCATGGCATCGTGACGTCGCACGGCGGTTCCATCAATGTCAAGAGCAAGATGGGCCGCGGCGCGCGGTTCGAAATTCGGCTGCCCATCAATAATGCAGCCAAGGAAAAAGAGAACGGCCCGGATGGCTCGCGCGACTGAAAAAGAACGCATCCTGGTTGTGGATGACGTGCCTGATACGCTCGAGGTCATACAGAGGACCCTGGCGCCGGAAGGCTATCGGGTCCTTACTGCGTCGAGCGTGGAGGAAGCAATCAAGATCGTTGACCAAACCGCGGTGGACCTGGTGGTGACGGATCTGAAGATGCCCAAGGTCGGCGGGCTGGATCTGGTCAGGTACGTGCGTGAGAACTGCAAAGACACCGAGGTGATGATGATCACCGGCTACGGCACCATCCCGGGAGCCGTCGAAGCCGTCAAGACAGGCGCCCAGGAGTACCTCCTGAAGCCCTTCACGGACCAGGAACTGACCGGCGCCGTGCGGCGCGCGCTGGACAAGCTGCACATGCGCAGAGCGGCGCGGCCCCGGCCTGCCCGAGCGATGCAAGACTCTTACGGCCTGCTCGGCGAATCGGAGGCGATGCACCAGGTTTTGCGCGCCCTGGCCAAGGCCGCCTCCACGTCGGTCACGCTGCTGATCTCGGGCGAGAGCGGCACCGGGAAAGAAGTCGCCGCCAGGGCCATCCACTACGACAGCCCGCGAGCGTCGGCTCCCTTTGTGCCCGTCAACTGCGGCGGCATCCCCGAAGGGCTCCTCGAAAGCGAGCTGTTCGGGCACGTGAAGGGGGCCTTCACGGGGGCCACCGAAACCAGGGCCGGCTTCTTCCAAACAGCAGACGGCGGCACAATCTTCCTGGACGAAATCGGCGACACCAGCCCCTCCATGCAGGCCAAGCTGCTCAGGGTTCTGGAGGACAAGAAGATCTGCATGGTCGGCTCCAGCAGGTCGCGCGAAGTGGACGTGAGGATTCTGGCCGCCACCAACAAGGACCTGCCGGGGCTGGTCAAGAAGGGCGCTTTCCGTGAAGATCTTTTCTACCGTCTGAACGTCCTCACCATCTCGCTGCCTCCTCTGCGGGAACGCGGCAACGATGTGCTTCTGCTGGCACGTCATTTCGCAAACGCGATCTCCCTGGAGTTGGGTAAGCCGCCTCCGCATTTCTCCGATGGAGCCCTTCAAGTACTGAAGGACTACCACTGGCCCGGCAACGTCAGGGAGCTGCAAAACGTCGTCCATCGCCTCGTGGTAATGAGCGAAAGCGACACCATAGACGTCACCGACATGCCCTCCCTCATGCGGTTCTCAGTGCCGCTGGCAGCGGGGCTCGACCGGACGCTGGCCCAGGTGGAAAGCGAGTACATCCAGAACGTGCTGGCCAGCATGGGCGGCAACAAGACGCGCGCAGCAGAAGTGCTCGGAATAGACCGAAAGACACTGCGCAGGAAACTGCAGGAGGGCTAGTGGACCTTCGGCGTTGAAGTTGGTAGTTGTCAGGTCGAGGCGGCATTGTATATGTGTGGTGTAGCCATTGCGCGTCCGCCACGCTGGTAGGCCGGATCCGCTTTCGTAGGGGCACGGCGCGCCGTGCCCTTACTTCACAAGGCCGAAACGGTCCTACCCGGAAGTTCGGTTTTGAAGCTCCACTCGGCTGCCCCGTCCCGGGCCGTCCGCCGCCGAGGAGATTCTCCCCGCCGGGGAGCAAATCCCCAGCCAGACTCCTTCCGTCCGCCGTCCACCGACGCGTTTCCGCACCATGAGCGGCACGCAGGCCGCACGTCGCAACTCCTTACCTGCAACCCACTTGCCAACATGCCCACCTGATAGGCAAACCCCGAAAGCCGTTCGGTTCTGCGGCCACACCTGCTCGGGCACACGAGTTGCAAAACACCCAATGCGCAGGCCCATCCGGGAGTTCGACCGGCAGCGGAAGCCTGCGGCCGCGAGTGAGGGCGCTTGAGTCAGTTCGGCCTCTCTTTCGGCCCGTGTCGCACGGGCACAGGAAAGTCCACTCATCCTCTGCCGGCGGAACCTGCCGCTTCTGAAGGAGACAATGAAATGGGAGGCGCGATCAACCCCGGCGGCCTTTGTTCAAACTGCAAGCATGCTGCGACGTGCACCTATCCCAGAGATCCGGCACGGCCGGCCCTTCAGTGCGATGAGTATGAATGCAGCGAACCAGCCGGAGGCGCCAGAGCCAGCCAGCAGAAACCGGCGGCATCAAGCCCCGAGCCACATCTGACAGCCAGACCGCGCGAGCCGCACAGGCCCCTGGGACTGTGCAGCAACTGCGACAACCGGGAGACCTGCGTTCTGCCGAAACCCGAGGGCGGTGTCTGGCGCTGCGAGGAGTACCAATAGGATGACACAGCGCGCCAACGGACCAGATAGCCGTGACATCAGACCGCAGCAAGGCGTGGACACGAAAGATATCCGAGAGATCGTGGCCAGGCGCGGCGACGAACGCGGCGGACTCATCGCCGTCCTTCAGGATATCCAGGCCAGGTACGGGTATCTCCCGCAGGAAGGGCTCAAAGAAGTCGCCGAGGGGACGGGGCGCTCTCTGGTGGACGTGTACGGCGTCGCCACGTTCTACCGTTCGTTCAGCCTGACACCACGCGGCAAACACCTCATCTGCGTCTGCCTCGGCACGGCCTGTCACGTCCGCGGCGCGCCGAGGATTCTCGAACAGTTTCAGCGCGAGTTGGGCGTCGGCGTCGGAGGAACAACGCCCGACGGGGAGTTCACGCTGGAAACGGTGAACTGCTTGGGCGCCTGTGCACTTGGGCCCGTCGTGGTCGTGGATGGCAAGTACTTCTCGAATGTGGCCATGCCGGGGGTCAAAGGCATACTGCGCGAAGCGCGATCCGGATCAACCCGGCTCAAAGAGCCTGCTGCACAAGCATCCGCGAGATGAGGGGGCCGCGTTGAGAGAAAAACTGAACTCCATAGACCACTTCGAAGCCCTCCAGGACCGTCTCGTCAGCGAATGGGATCGGGACGTTCCCACCATTGTCATTCCTGCGGGCACGTGCGGACGGGCAGCGGGCGCCGACGAGCTCATCCATGCGACACAGCAGGAGATCACGAGCCGGAAGCTGGACGGAAGGATCCGCCTGCGCATCACCGGATGCCATGGGTTGTGTGAGATGGAGCCCTGCGTTCTGATCGAGCCGGAAGGCACCATCTATCCGAAAATTGACCCAACCGAGATGGCGCGAATCGTGGAGGCCGTGGCGCGCGGGGAGGTCCTGGAGGATCTGCTTTCCCAGGACCCTGAGACCGGCGCGCGGATTCAAAAGCAGAAAGACCTGCCCTTCCTCAAGAAGCAGGTGCGAACCATCCTGGGCCGTAACGAGATGCTCGACCCGATGCGCATCGAGGATTACGTCAGAAGCGGCGGCTATTCGGCGATGGCCAAGGTGCTTGCAAGGGGAGCCCCAGCGGCGGTAGTGGAGGATGTCAAAGCCTCGGGGCTGCGTGGGCGGGGGGGCGCGGGCTTTCCCACGGGCCGGAAGTGGGAGCTCCTGGCAAAGCAGCCGAGCGACGGCGGCAAGTTCCTTGTGTGCAACGCCGACGAGGGCGATCCGGGCGCCTACATGGACCGCAGCGTGCTGGAAGGCAACCCGCACAGCATCGTGGAAGGCATGATCATCGGCGCCTACGGGACAGGGGCAACGGAAGGTGTGATCTACGTCCGCAACGAGTACCCGCTGGCTGTCGAGCACGCCGACATCGCGCTCCAACAGGCCCGCGAACTCGGATTGCTCGGCGAGCATATCCTCGGGACCGACTTCTGCTTCGACATAAGCCTGGTCCGGGGGGCCGGTGCATTCGTCTGCGGCGAAGAGACGGCCCTGATCCGCTCGATCGAAGGAAAAATCGGTGAGCCCAGACAACGGCCGCCATTCCCGGTAGAGAAAGGCATTGATAACAAGCCGACCGCCATCAACAACGTCGAAACCTGGGCCAATATCCCCATCATCATCGCCCAGGGAGCGCAGCAGTTCGCAGAGATCGGCACGGCGAACAACTCCGGCACCAAGGTGTTCAGCCTGGTCGGCAAGATCAGGAATACGGGGCTGGTCGAAGTCCCCATGGGCACCACCATCAGGGAGATCGTCCACGACATCGGCGGCGGCCCGGCGGGCAATGCCAGGATAAAGGCGGTCCAGACCGGCGGGCCGTCCGGGGGATGTATCCCCGCCGAGATGTTCGACCTGCCCATTGATTACGACAGCCTGGTCGAAGCCGGATCCATCATGGGCTCCGGCGGCATGATCGTCATGGACGAAGACACCTGCATGGTTGACGTGGCCAGGTACTTCATGAACTTCCTGAAAGACGAGTCCTGCGGCAAATGCTTCACCTGCCGTAAGGGCACCCAGAGGATGTACGAGATCCTCGACGACATCGCCAAAGGCAGCGGTACGCTTGAGCAACTGGATCTCCTCGAAGAGCTGGCACACGTTGTGAAAGACACGGCGATGTGCGGCCTGGGTCAGACGGCGCCCAATCCCGTCCTTTCCACGTTGCGCTATTTCCGTGATGAGTACGTCGAGCACATCCGCAAGAGGCGTTGCCCGGCGGGTGTCTGCAAGGAGCTTATCACCTACTCGATCAACGAGAACTGCGTGGGATGCCAGGCTTGCGTGCGCGCCTGCCCGGTCGGCGCAGTGAAAGGGCGGGAGAAAGAGCAGCACAGCATAGACGCAGAGAAGTGCATCAAGTGCGGGCTGTGCAGGAACGTCTGCAAGTTCGAGGCAGTTGACGTCACTTAACGCTTGGAGGCCGGACGCGCCCTCTGTTCACGGCCAGAAGAGGCGGGGATCGAAGATGCCAGAGATCGGTCTTACCATCAACGGGCTGCCTGTTACGGTGGACGAGGGGACGACGCTCCTGGAAGCTGTGCGTTTCCTGGGGTGGCCGATCCCAACCCTGTGCTACATGGATGGGCTCTCGCCCTACGGCGCCTGCCGGCTCTGCGTGGTGGAGATCGGCGAGGGTGCGGAGGCCAGGCTGGTCTCCTCGTGCACGTATCCGGCCCAGGAGGGCCTCAAGGTGCGCACGGCGTCAGAGCGCGTGCTCCGCGCGCGCAGGATGACCCTGGAGCTTCTGCTGGCATCCTGTCCGCAGTCCAAGACGATTCAGGATCTCGCGGCGGCGCATGGAGTGCGCCAGCAGCGCTTCAAGCAGGAGTACGAGGACTGCATTCTCTGCGGCCGCTGTGTGCGGATGTGCGAGGAACAGATGATGGCCAAGGCCATCGGCTTCCGCAATCGGGGCGAGAACCGAAGCATCGGCACGCCGTTCGACATCAAGTCCGACGTCTGCCGGCTGTGCGGGGCGTGCATGTACGTCTGCCCCACCTGCCAGCTTCGGTGCACCTATAACGAACCCGAAAGGGCCATCTGCGGTGCCTGCGCGAATCTGACGCCGCCTTGCATCGACAAAGAGCAGTTCAACGACATGATGTGCTACATGTCTCCCTGCGTCGCCTGCGAGATAGAGAAGGAGGGATGAACGGAGATGTCAGTCACCCTTTCCAGAACGAATGCCTCGGCCGCCACCCTGACGAAGAACCGGACCGAGGGTTCGGTTGTGCCCGCATCGGGCATGTGCGCCACCTGCGTGGACGGCTGCATCGGCATGTGCGAGATCGGCAAGTCCGCATACCGCGGTTCCGAGGTGATCTACCCCCAGCCGTTCGGGGTGATAACGGCCGCCGCTGAGAAGGCCTATCCGGTCGACTACTCGCATTTCAACATCATGGGGACGGCCGTGGGCGCTCAAGGCATCGAACCGGACAGCGACAAGGCCATCTTTCCCGCCGTCAACCTCGAAGTGACCCTGGGACGCGACGGGGGGCTGAAGTTCCGCTACCCGTGGATCATCTCCGGACTGGGTTCGACAACCATCGCCAGGAACAACTGGGAGGGCCTGGCCATCGGGTCCGCCCTGGCCGGGACCGGCCTCACCATCGGCGAGAACGTCGTGGGGATGGATCCCCGTGCGGTCATCAAGGACGGCCGCACGGTGGACACGGACGACCTCAAGCACCGCGTCAAGCTCTACAAGGATTACCAGCGCGACGGCTACGGTGCCATCGTCGTCCAGGCGAACGTCGAAGACACCTGGCTGGGCGTCCAGGAATACGCTATCCAAGAGCTCGGAGTGCAGTGCGTGGAGCTCAAGTGGGGGCAGGGAGCGAAATCCATCGGCGGCGAAGTGAAGATCAACGACCTCCAGAAAGCTCAATTCCTCCACAAGCGCGGCTACATAGTGCTGCCAGACCCGACCGACCCGGACGTCATCAAGGCCTTCGAGCGCGGCGCGTTCAAGGAGTTCGAGCGCCATTCGCGAGTGGGCATGGTGAACGAAGAATCCTTTGCGAAACGCGTGGAGGAACTGCGCCAGGCCGGCGCCAGGTACATCTTCCTCAAGACCGGCGCATTTCGGCCGACTGACCTCGCCCGGGCCATGCTGTTCTCTTCGCGTTATGAGATAGATCTTCTAACGGTGGACGCGGCCGGCGCAGGAACGGGCATGAGCCCGTGGCGCATGATGAACGAGTGGGGCGTTCCTCCCGTCGCGCTGCATTCGCTCTTGCACCGGTATGCCACGCGCCTTGCAGACAGGGGCAGATACGTGCCCGCCCTCGCCCTTGCCGGCGGGTTCGCGTTCGAAGACCACATCTTCAAGGGCCTTGCCCTTGGCGCCCCCTTCGTGAAGGTGATCGGCATGGCCCGAGCGCCGCTCGCGGCCGCCATGGTCGGCAAGACAATCGGTCGAGCCATCGAGAACCGGCTCGTTCCGGTCTACATCGAACGTTTCGGCAATTCGAAGGACGATATCTTCATCACCGCGCGCGAGCTGCGCAGTATGCTGGGAGACAAGGAGTTCGAGAAACTGCCGACGGGCGCCATGGGCCTTTACACCTACTATGAACGACTCGCCAAGGGCCTGCGCCAACTGATGGCCGGCGGCCGCAAGTTCGCGCTGGAACATGTCACCAGGGACGACCTGGCAGCCCTGACCCACGAAGCGGCCGACATCAGCGGTATTCCGTACATGATGGACGTAGACCGGGCGGAAGCAGAGGAAATCCTCGACGGCTGAGGCCACGGTTCCCGGTGGCCGCACTTTCACCCGTCATATCCGCCGTGGGGGCGGCTGCGGAGAACTTATTCCGAGTTTGTTTGACCCAAGCGAACAAACCGCGTAGAATACCTATCAGATACGGACATAGTTCCATTATCATCCGATAATGGCGTATCATGCCAGAAGAAGATCACATACGTCGCGGAGGCAGTGTCGAGCTGGTGAGGCGGCTTGCCGCTGATGGCGAGCGTGTTTTTGCCACCGCCAGGGCAAGGGAGCTGGCTCCCGAGGTGGGTTTGTCAGAGGGCTACGTTCGCCAGTCGCTTCACCACCTTACCAGGTCGGGATGGTTGGTTCGCCTGCGCAAGGGGCTCTACGCCGTCTCGCCCACTGTTCCCGGCGTGACTCCCGCGCATGAGTTTGAGGTCGCCATGCACCTCGTCGCTCCGGCTGCCATCAGCCACTGGTCGGCCCTTCAGTTTCATGGGCTCACGGACCAGGTGCCCAGCACGGTCTTTGTGCTCACGACAACGGAAGGCTCCGTACCTTGGGCAAGGGGCGGGGAGTACCCCGTCGGCGAGACCGTCTATCGGTTCATCCAGGTCAAGCCGGAGCGGTTCTTCGGCACGAAGAAGGTCTGGGTGGATGAGGCGCGTGTGGTGGTAACCGACATCGAACGCACGCTGATTGATGGCCTGGCCATGCCTAGATACTGCGGAGACTTCGCAGAGGTGCTTAGCGCCTTCCAGAGGGGCGTGGACAGCCTAGACCTGGACCGCATCGTCAAGTACGCCCTTCGGCTTGATCAGGCAACGGCCAAGCGACTGGGGTGGGTACTTGACGGCCTGGACGTTGAACAGGTGCATCTTGAGCCGTTAGAGCAGGTGCCCATCAAGGGTTACCGCACACTCGACCCGAGCGGCCCGCGCCAGGGACCTCGCAACACCCGCTGGATGATTCAGGAGAACCTGCCCGGGCTTGTCCGCCCCAGCCTTGGCGACGGTAGAAAGGTCAACGTATGAAGCCTCTTCGGACACGCTTGCAGGAGGCGCGCAAGCGCCTGGGCGTTCCCTGGGAGGTGCTCGAACGGGACTACATCCTCTCGTGGATCCTTGCGGGCATCAGCCGTGTTGACGCGCTTCAGGATAGGCTCGCATTCAAGGGCGGTACCGCGCTGAAGAAGTGCTACTTCGGCCACTATCGTTTCTCGGAAGACATGGACTTCTCCGGTATGGGGGCTGTGCCGACTGGGGAGGCGATGGAACGGGCGGTGCGCAAGGCCTGCGACGTAGCGGCGGGCCTGCTGGATGAGTACGCCCCGGTCGAGATCATCTGCGAGCGGTACACGGAGAGAGAACCACACCCCGGCGGCCAGGAAGCCTTCACGATCCGCGCACGGCTTCCCTGGCAGAGGCGACCGCAGACGCGTGTCATGGTCGAAGTCTCGGTGGACGAGCCGGTCCTGAAGCCCGTGCAGGAACGAGAGGTGATCCACGAGTACGGAGAACCACTTGACGCCCGACTGCCGGTCTATGCGCTCGAGGAGATCATCGCGGAGAAGCTGCGGGCGATCCTCCAGCACGTCGAAGAGCTCGAAAAGCGAGGTTGGAGTCGATCACGGGCCCGCGACTACTACGACCTGTGGCGCATGCTCGGAACGTACAAGGATCGGTTGAATTTCTCCGGCTTCGCATCGTTCCTGCGGCAGAAGTGCGAGATCCGCAAGGTGGACTTCGATGGCCCCGAAGACTTCTTCCAGGAAACGGTGCTCGGCTACGTCGAGAGGACCTGGGAGCAGTGGCTGGGCCCGCTGGTGCCGGAGCTGCCTTCTTTTCAGAAAGTGGTCGGCGAACTCCGCCCGCAGATCGAGGCCCTCATCCTGCCGGCGGAGTGATCGAACTGAACGACGCACACTTGACGGGCATGGACAAGCGGCGCGCAGGCGGCGTAGTTGAGATGGGCGAGCGGACCCGGGACGCGTCAACTGGATAACGACTGGCTGTCCCGTATAATACCCGCCGAGCGCGTGGAGAGCGCACGCCGGTCACGGGCGCGACCGGCCCTGGCATGAAAGGAGGAGGCCCGTGCGGTTCTTCGCAGCGGCGTGCGTGATTGGGTTAGTGGCAGCCCTGATGCTCGGTGCCGTCGGACAAGCGAAGGAGAAGAAGATGGCCGAGAGAAAACCGGGACCACGGAAGGTCGTTGTCGGCACCTCGATGTACAACATGTTCCATGAATACCCCGGCCTGGAGAAACGGCTGGAGGAGCTGGACGGCTTGATCGGCCAGATGGCGCAGAAGGCGGCCGCGAAGTACCCCGGGTGCAGGCTGGACATCGCCGCGTTGCCCGAAGTCGCCGTCAGCGGCGGGCTGCACGGGTCGGCGGCGGAGGTCTCGTTTCCGCTCGAAGGGCAGGTGCTCGATGCGATGGGGGCCGTCGCCCGCAAGCACCAGTGCTACGTCGTCGTGCCCCTCCACCTGGCCGAAGACCGCGAGAAAGGCCTCTACAGCAATGCCGCCGTGCTCCTGGACCGCAAGGGCGAAGTGGCCGGCATCTATCGGAAGGTCTTCCCCGCGGGCGGCGGAGACTCCGGCGTGCTCGAGGGCGGCGTAACGCCGGGCAAGGACTTCCCCGTCTTCGACTGCGACTTCGGCCGCGTCGCCATGCAGATCTGCTACGACATGGCCTTCGACGCGGGCTGGCAAGTGCTGGGGCGCAAAGGGGCGGAACTGATCGTCTGGACCACGCAATGGCCCGGACAGATCAATCCCGCCAGCCGTGCCTTGCGCAACGACTACTTCATCCTCACCAGTACGTGGCGCAACAACGCCTCCCTCGTGGACCCGACCGGTCACGTAATCCGCGAGATCCGGGGAGAGGACGGCGTCTTCGTCGAACAGATTGATCTCGACTACGTCGTCATGCACTGGCAGGCGGCACTGAAGGAGGGCAAGGCGTTCGACGAGAAGTACGGCGATCGAGCCGGCTACCGCTACTCCGCAGCCGAGGACACCGGCATCTTCTGGTCGAACGACCCGGACAAGCCCATCATGGAGATGATGCGTGAGCTGGGCCTGACGCCGAAACGCGACGCCCTCGAGCGAAGCCGGCAGGTCCAGGACAGGCTCCGCGGCGGCCCGCCGAGCCTGGACTGACTCCTCGATGCGGCCCCGTCCACCAGGAGACCGCGGAGCGAGTTGCCGAGTCGAGGCATCTTTGGTACCCTCTGGGACACGGGACCGCGTGGCGTGCCGGAACCCATGATACCTTCGAGGCAGGGGCAGGCTGCCGGCTGCCGAGCGAACTGAGAAGGCGTGCGGGGCCAGGTCAGAGGAATATGCAACATGGATGCAGACACCTTGCTCGGATGCATAATAGTCGCAGCGGCACTGGGCCTTCTCACGTTCCTCGTTCTATGGAGCCGGCGGTCAATCCGCCGCATAGCCCGCAACGGCCTCGGCTCCGTTCGCGAGCTCCACAGGGAACCGGGCGATGAAAGCTGAAGGCCCCGTCTCGTCGGAGCTCTCGCGCGAGCTCACCCTATTCCAGATCACGATGATGGGAATAGGGATGATGATCGGGGCGGGCGTCTTCCTGGGCGTGGGCAATGCCACCCGCGTCGCGGGACCGGGCGGCGTGGTTCTCACCTTCGCGCTCAACGGTGTCATTGCCCTGTTCACGGCCATGTCCTACGCCGAGCTCAGCTCGGCCATCCCACGTGCCGGCGGTGCGTACAACTTCGCCCGTCTTGCGTTCGGACGGGGCCCCAGCTTCCTGGCCGGATGGATGGAGTGGTTCGCCTCCAGCGTGGCAGGAAGCATGTATGCGCTGGTGTTCGCCATCTACACGGTGCGCTACCTCGATGCTCTGGGCTTGCTCGGTTGGGCCCAGGGGCACGTGCCCGTGGTGGAGAAGACGGTCGCGGTGGTGGCGGCGGGCTTCTTCCTCTACATCAACTACAGGGGTGTTTCGGCAACGGGACGAATCGGTGCCTTCTTCGCGCTGGGGCAGACCGTGTTGCTCGCCCTGATGGGGTTGGTGGGCATCGTCGTCGTCGCGCGTGATCCCTCTCGACTGCACAACTTCAATCCCTTCCTTCCCGCTGGCTGGGCGAAACTGCTGATCACTATGGGCTTCACCTCCGTTGCCTTCGAAGGCTTCGAGGTCATCGCTCAAACAGGCGACGAAGCCATAGAACCCAAGCGGAACCTGCCGAAGGCCATGTTGTACTCCGTCTACGTGGTCACGGTGACGTATGTGGCGGTGGCGTTTGCCGCGATAGTCGCCGTCAAGGCGGGCTCGCCGGGCGTCGAAGGGGCGCCCTGGCAGTGGATCGGCGGCTTCAGGGAGAGGGGCTTCGGGGAGGCCATTTCCCGCCTGATGCCGATGGGGAACTTCCTGGTGACCCTGGCCGTCATCTTCTCGGCGACATCGGCGCTCAACGCCACCCTCTACTCGTCCGCGCGGGTCTCCTTTGCCCTTGGGCGCGACCACCTGCTGCCGCCACTGCTGGCCAGGACCTCAAGGAAGCGGAAGACCCCCGTCGTGGCGCTGCTCTGCACGGGCGTCATCGTGCTGACGGTGGCCACTTGCCTTCCCACGATGGACGTGGCCGCCAGCGCCAGCATGATGTTCCTGCTGCTGTTCTTCCTGGTGAACCTGAGTGTGATCAGGATCCGCCGGAACATGGGCGACGAACTGACGTACGGCTTCCTTATGCCCCTGTTTCCGCTCTTCCCCGCCGTCGCCATCATATGCCAGGTCGTGCTGGCCAGTTGGCTTGTGCACATGAGTCTGGTCGCGTGGATAGTGGCCCCGGCGTGGATACTTGTCGGCGTCGCCATCTACCACATCTACGGCAAGCGCCATGCGGTGACGACGGAAGAGGAGATACTCGTATTGGAGGAACGGAGGGCACCGGCCGGAGACGAGTACCGCGTCATGGTGGCCGTGGAGAGCACGGAGGACGCCGTCATGCTGGCCCCCAACGCCTACAAGCTCTGCGCCGCCAAAGACGCAAGGGCCGAACTGCTGCACATGGTGCCGATTCCCGACCAGGTCCCGCTGGCCGACGCAGACCGCTACGTGCTGATAGGCAAGGAGGGCATTGTCGAGGCCATGCTCTACCTGGTGCGCCACTTCCCCGTTGGCACCAGCCTGCGCTACTGCCGCAACGTCGCCCGAGGCATAGTGAGCGCGGTCAGGGAGAAACGCATTGACATGCTCATCATGGGATGGCACGGGGAACAGGGGGGCCGCCTCTTCACCCTGGGCAGCACCATTGATCCGGTCGCCGAGCGAGCGCCCTGCGACGTGGTGATACTGAAGGGATGCGGAGGAAACCTGAAGTTCAAGCGGGTGCTCGTGCCCGTCGCCGGCGGTCGCAACGGCCCGTTCGCCCTGGACGTAGCCGGCATCCTGGCGGACAAGGACGAAGGCGAGATAGTCGTCTTCACCGTTGTCGGCGGCGACAGGCGGTTCGATATCGGGCAGTTCCTGGACAGGCATCGCGACCGTTCCGCCATGGCTCACCATGCGGTCCATGCGAAGACGGTCATTGCCCGTGACGCCGCTGAGGCCATCCTCGAGGAGGCCGAGGGATACGATCTGGTCGTCCTGGGCTGGACGGCCAGGCCGCGCCTCTACCGGCTGGCCAGGAGATCGGTCCCGGTCCGCGTGGCCCGTGCGTGCAAGAAGCCCCTGATCGTGGTCAAGGCATCGGGCGGTCTCAGGTCCTGGCTCGCGCGATGGGTGTAGGGGGCACGTCATCCGGCGCCGGCTTTCGTGCGCCGGGCGACTGATGGGGCTATAATGGTCCTGCACTTCGCAGGTTGTGGCGCCCATCACGCCGCTGACAGAATCGCCATGTCCGACAGACCGACCAGGGCCATAGTGGATCTT
>DAOVRD010000233.1 GCA_030628375.1 Planctomycetota bacterium | reverse complement strand
CTATCGGCGGCCTTCTGATCATGCGCTTCGGCCTGGTCCGCGGCGTGCGGTTGAGCCTGTCGGTTACGGTCGTCCTCACCGTGGTTGCCGTGTGGCTTCAGCATCGCTATTACAGCGTGCCGGCCCCCGCTGGACGAGAACGCAGGGAGCCGCGTGGCGCGTGGGCTGCGATGCGGCCCGAGTTGAAGCGCCTCCTGGCGGCTGACTGCCTGATCCGCTTCGGTTCGGGCATGACGGGGATCTTTGTCGTGTTGTACGTGATGAATGTGCTGAGGGGGACGGCGCTGCACTTCGGCTTTCTGAAATCGCTCGAGACGCTGGCCGCCGCCCTCCTGGTCATCCCGGCCTCGAAGCTGGCCGATCGTCTCGGCCGGGCGGGCCGTCGCCCTTTTGTGGCGGCCGCCTATTTCTTCTTCACGGCGTTCCCGCTGGCCCTGGCCCTGGCGCCGTCTGCAAAATGGCTTCCCCTGGTATTTGTCATTGCCGGGTTGCGGCATGTGGGAGAGCCGGCCCGCAAGGCCCTCATCGTGGACCTGGCGGAAGGGGCCAGCCGGGGGCGCGTCATCGGCGTCTATCATTCCGTTCGGGGATTGATTGTGTTTCCGGCGTCGCTTGTCGGCGGGATGCTCTGGGAGCGCTTGCCCGTTGCGCCCTTCATCGTGGGGCCGATTGTGAGCGGGCTGGGCCTGCTCTGGTTCCTGCTAGGGAGCCCAGGAAGGCCGAGAGAGGAGTGAGGCTTGCCGTGCCGGAGGAGGTGCCCTGACCCGCCGCGGAACGTGAAGGGAAAAACAGGGACTGGCACGTTGTTAGTGCCTGTCCCGTTTTTCTTTACGATGCGGGGCCGCACACCGCTGGCCGCCGACATCGTAGGGGCACGGCGCGCCGTGCCCTTACCGGGAAAATGGGATACGGGCACCCCTCACTGCGTTCGGGATTGCCAGTCCCCATTTTCCGTGTGCGCGGGCGTGCACCTGGCTGGAAAAACAGGGCCTGGCACGTTGTTGGTGCCTGTCCCGTTTTTCTTTACGAGGCCGGGAAAATGGGATACAGGCACCCCTCGCTGCGTTCGGGGATGCCAGTCCCCATTTTCCGTGTGTGCTTCGCAAGCGGCCGATGGCTCGTCCCGACCGCCCACCGCAAACACAATATTGCCCTCGCCAGCGGTCGGTGCTTAGACGTAGAGCCGGAACCACGCCCGGGTCAGGTGCAGGAACGGCGTGGTGTAGGCGTGGCCCTGCCCGGCAAGTTCCGTGTAGCTGCGCGTGCCGGGCAGCTTCTCGAACAGAGAACGGATGTGGGATGCCGGACAGCTTTCGTCCTCCGCGCCGGCCGTCAGCAGCACCGGCATCGTCAGCCGATGTGCGTGGCTGACGGTGTCCACCAGCCCCAGCGCTTTCCGGGCCGCCGGCTCGTCCTCGGGCCGCTGCTCCCTGACCTGCGCGATTGCGTCGAGGGCCAGCTTGTAGGCGCCCGTCCGGGCCGCCCCTGTTGTCATGGGGAAGTTGGTGAGGAACGCCACGTCCGCTGCCGCCGCGCGCACGCCCCGGCCGCGGAAGATGCTGGCCAGCAGCAGAGCCGTCCCGCCGCCCTGGCTGGTGCCGAAGAAGGCGAACCGACCTTCGTCCACACATTCCTGCCCCAGCGCCCAGAGCGTCGCGGCGGCGGCTTCCGTCAACCAGTCAACGTATCCCCCCTTGCCGAGCGAGCGCAGCGTGTCCGGCAGCACCGGCCACGTGTCCTGTCTCTTCTTGGACTCGTCGGGTCCATGAGGCGTGGCGTAGCCGAGCGGGTTGACGTGGAGCACGTTGTAGCCGTCAGCCACCAGTTCCGGGTGTGCGCTTATCTCGGCCGCGTAGCCCGGCACGTGAAGCAGCACGGGCCCCCTCCCCGAAGGGCACGGCTGCCAGAAGCAGGTGAACTCCGCCATGCCTTCGGGTCGGCACGACAGGTAGACCCCGCCCGTGTGCCGCACGCCGAGCTTGAAGTCGTAGATCGGCTCTTCGAGCGACGTCACCTGCATCCGCAGGCTCTCGGCCCGGCGGAAGATCTCCTCGCACCAGGCGTCCGTCTCCTCCGGCGTCGGGTAGTGGTCCGGCAGTTCGCTCATTGCGATCGCCCTCTCCGTGGAATGCGGTCACACAGCTTATTGCGCGCCGCCCGCCGGTGCAAGCAACGAGGGGAGGGCGACGGGGAGGTCCGCGACTCGCCGGCGCAGAACGACTTCCCCGCCACGCAGCGCCTTCTCTTTAGAATGCCCTCGCGCCCGTGCTACAATTGGCCTTCCCTTCGGCGCGCGCGGGAGTTGGCCTCGCGCCGCTTACGCTGAACTGTTCCGGGAGCATCGGGAATGATCGTTGCCTGGCGGCTGCGCGGACCGGTGCTCGGGCTGCTCGTTGCTGGTGCCGGGCTGGCGCTGGGATGTGCCTCCCGGCCGCCGGCCGCGCCGCCGGGGGCCCCTCGACCGTCAGCGCCGCCAACGGCCGAGCCTGCCGTGAGAAGCCGGGTCCCCCTCGCGGCCGCCCCGAGCAGAGCGTCCAGGACCGTTGAGCTGGGCCGGTCGGTGCGTGGGCGTCCCATCGAGGCGGTCGTTTTCGAGGGCGGGTCGCGCTGCGTGCTCATACTCGGCGGCATTCACGGCAGCGAACCCTCCAGTGCCGACCTGGCCGGGCGGCTGGTAGAGCATCTGAAGGGGCGCCCGCAGGACCTGGCCGGCAAGCGCGTCCTGGTGATACCCCGCGCCAACCCGGACGGGCTGGCCGCCGGCACGCGCTGGAACGCCCGCGGCGTGGACCTGAACCGCAACTTCGCCACCGACAACTTCGAGCCGTGCGCGCGCAACGGCCGGGCGGCCCTGTCCGAGCCCGAGTCGCGCGCCCTCGTGCGCGCCATCGCCCTATACCGGCCCTCCTGCGTCGTGTCCGTGCACGCGCCCTTGAACTGCATAGATGCGGACGGTGTGGACGCGTCATACGCGCTGGCGCGGGAGATGGCGCGCGTCAGCCCGCTGCCGGTCAACGACCTGCCCGCCATGCCGGGCTCACTGGGCAGCTACGCCGGCGACGAGCTGGGGCTGAAGATGATCACCTACGAGCTGGACCGCAAGAAGACGCCCGGCAACAGCCCGGCCGCCTATCTGGACAGCCACCTCCCGGCCCTGCTGGCAGCAATCGGAAGAGGCTGACAGCCGGGCCAGCCGCAGAGCGTCTCGCGTCCCCGGGCGGCCTGTTGCGAGGACTGCTGGCTGAAGCTATAATCTGGAACGAATCTGCTGGTTCTATGAGGTCGGGGCTGCCCGGCCGAAAGGAAAGGGGGGCGATATGGATCGCCGGTCCAAGTTCGTCTGGATCATGCTCGGCGTGCTCGCCGTCGTCCTGGTCTTGATCGGTGCGGTTGCCGTCTTCATATTTTCGCGGCTGGGGCAGGAGACCGGGCCCGTTGACCTTCGACTGCGCCTCGAGCCCGGGAAGTCCTACGCTTTTAGTGTGCAGCGGAGCGCGGAGGTGAGTTCCAAGACCGACGGTGAGCGCGAGAAGGGCTCGCACTCGCTGGTCCATGACTACACGTTCGATGTCCGCGAGGTGGACGAGCAGGGGAACGCCAAGATCAGCGTCACCTGCGACAGGTTCCGCATGAGGGACAAGGGCAAGGACGGAGAGACCGAGTATGACTCCGCTGCAGATTCAGCCGAGGGATCCGAGTCACTGAAGTCCCGGGCAGACATGTTCGACCAGAGCTTCTCGCTGACGCTGTCGCCGCGGGGGCGCGTCCTGGCGTTGGACCGCGTGGGTGAGCAGTACGACCAGCCGTTGGCGGAGGCTGAGATCTCGGCCGAAAGTGTCCGGCTGATGGTGGAGCAGATGGACCCGCGGGTGGGGGCACAACTCGTCAAGGCGCTCATAGAGGGATCACTGGCCATATACCCCGAAGGCCCGGTTCAGCCCGGGAGCCGCTGGCAGGGCGAGCCCCTTGGGGAGGCCGTTGATGGCGCAGTGTCCCCCCGTTCCTTTCAGTTGAAGCGTCGCCGAAAGGGGATAGCTATCGTGACGCTACGATCTGAGGTGCCCGGGACGCCCTCAGGCATTCCCGGGGCCGAGGGAATGAAGATGGACGTAAGCAGCAGCGAGAAGGGCACTCTTGAGATTGACGAGGCGACGGGTTGCATCGTGCGCGGAGAAACGACCGAGAAGTTCTTTTTTGCTTTCGAAATGCAGGGGAAGCGTTCCGTGACTTCCGGCAAGGCCTGGCAGAAGGTCACGCTGGTGGAGAAATAGGGAAAGTACTGCGACTCGGATAGTAAGTCTTTGCGGCCCAGGACGATGCGCGGCAGAAAACGGTGCCTGTCCCCATGTCCTCACGGTTCGACCCAGATGGGGGATGACCAGGCGCGCTGGCCGTTGCGCTGGATCACGCGGACGTAGTAGAAGTCCGTTCGGCCTTCGGCCGGCTCGTCCGGTTGGTCCTCATAAGACAGTTCCAGCGTCAGGTCGGCCGTCAGCGTTCCCTGGTGTATCTTGGTCTTGGCGTAGGTGCTCATCTGGCTCCAGTGGGCGCCGTTGTCGGTGGGCGGGATCTCTTCCGCGTACGCGATGGTGGACCGGCTGAGGATATCGGTCGGCGACATGAGCAGCTCGCGTTCGAGGTCGTCACAGCGCAGGACGAACCGAAGCTCCGCGTCCGGGTCGCATTCCACTTCGAAAGCCATCGCGTCCGCCGACCCCCGGGAGAATCCCCACGCCCTGGGCTTCTCGGTTCTGGACGTCCATCGGCAATCGGATGCGGCCAGTTGCGTGACGCCGGTCCCCTTGCGGCTCGCGACGCTTCCCCGGTAGCACAGGGCGGCCTGCAATATCCTGCCGCGCGCAATCTCCAGGCCGGATTCCCAGTCGTGGCCGCCCCGCTGGTCCCAGCCCCATTCGGCCATGAAACGGAAGCGCAAGGCGCCCACCCCCGACGCCTGACCTCCCGCAGGTTCGATGAAGCTGTGCAAGAGCGCGTTGTTCTTGATGATGTCCACCCTCTCGACCTTGTCCCATCCGATCACGGATATGTTGATGCTTCTGGCGCCCTTGCAGACCAGGGAACTGCCCATCGGTTGCCCGTTGATTACGAAGTCCAGCACGATCCGGTCGCCCGTCACGCCATAAATGCGCTTGCTCACCAGCGACTCCCACAGTGAGGGGCGCGTAAGCTCCCTTGCGTAGGCCGCGATGAGGCCGTTGTCGTAAGCCCCGGGATGGTCCCCGTGCGAGTCGCTTGAAGCCATTATGCCCAGCCTGTAGCCGCGGGCGAGCCCCTCCTGAACGCTTCCGCCCGAGGCCCCCGGCCCCATCCAGCTCCCGCGGGTCAGCAGGGGCCGTATGCCCGCAGGCTCCTCTGACGATCCGTGCAGCGAGTAGATCTCCACGAACGGGGAAAGCCCCTCGTCATGGCAGTCCCAGTCCTTGCCGCAGATGCCGACCGGATAGCCGCCGTGATGGGGGATCACGAGCGCATCTACGCCGCGCAGGGACTCGTACAGTTCCGGCAGGGTCGGCGGCATTCTGATGGGCTGATCATAGTCCAGATAGTAGACGTTGTGATGCCCGTAGCGGAAGTTGGTCCACTCGTAGGCCAGGAAAGGGATGAACGTGCCGGGCTCTTCGCGCGCCCTGCACAGGTCCTGGACGCGTCCCCAGTCGTCATTCAGCAGGCGGCGCCCCGGCGCCCTCTTCGCGTAGTTGAGCCTGAAGACCTCCCGGTCGTAGGCGTGGTCGGCCATCGCCCAGAAGTCCAGATGGGACCCTGCGATCTCGAAATTGTCTTCCACACTACCATTGCCGTCGCTCAGGTCCGTATGGGTGTGGATCTCGCCCCAGTACAGTTGGTGATCCTCCATGCCGGTTTCTCCTGTGAGGTGGTCCATCACATTCTCGCCGGGCGCCTGCTCGTTTCAAGGGAAAAACAGGGACTGGCACGTCGTTAGTGCCTGTCCCGTTTTTCTCTACGATGGGGGAAAATGGGATACAGGCACCCCTCACTGCGTTCGGGATTGCCAGTCCCCATTTTCCGGCAAGGGGGGGCTTGACAGGGGGGCGGTGGGCGCTATAATGAATGCCATTCAGTTTGTGAACGGCATTTAGAGGCCGCCATGGAGACGCAGGAGCGGCGCGAGCGTGAGAAGGAAAAGCGGCGCCAGGACATCCTGGATGCTGCTCGGCGCCTGTTCTGGGACAACGGTTACGCCAGCACCACCATGCCGCAGATCGCTGAGGCGGCGGCGCTGGCGCCGGGAACCCTCTACCTCTACTTTCCCAGCAAGAGCGCCCTCTATGCCGAGCTGCTCGTGGAAGGGTACGACCTGCTGCTGGAGCGCATGCAGGCCGAAGTGAGCCTCGGCGCGTCGGTCCGCCAGCGCGGTGAGGCCCTGGTTGACGTCTTCTTCCAGTTCGCCCGGGATTATCCGGAGTACTTCGACATCATCTTCTTCGTCATCCAGAGCGAGACGCGCGGGGCAGTGAGCGACGCTCTGGAGCCCGGCCAGGTCAAGCGACTGCACGCCAGGGAGGACGCCTGCAAGGCCGTGGCAGCGGAGGTGCTGGAGCGGGCGGGGTATGACGGTTCGCCGGGCGAGCTTCAGACAACGGTGGATGCGATGTGGAGCATGTTGGTGGGTGCCGTTTTCGTGTTCCGCAAGACCGGCAAGAAGCGTTTTGCCGCCGTCGCCGGCCAGGCGAAGCGGGTGCTTCTGGATGCAGTCTTCCGGGGCGGATGAGGGCGCGGTGCTAT
>DAOVRD010000047.1 GCA_030628375.1 Planctomycetota bacterium | reverse complement strand
GGCGGATGGGAATGGCCGGAGTTCAGGCGCGGGCGCCCGTGTCGGGCCCGTGCAGAGCCAGAAGAGGAGCTGCATATGTTTCGTGATGTGGTGCTGCAGGATACGCGTCCGGAAGAATGGCCCGCCATCCGCCAACGGATCTACACGCGGATGATGGCCTCTATGGGGACGGCACCCGAGATGGACTTCGAGCCCCATTACGAGGTGGCGGAGGAGTACGAGAGGTACGGTCTGGCACATCGTAAGATCCGTTATCGGGTGACGCCGGACGAGTACGGACTGGCCGTCATCGTCCTTCCCGAGGGTGTCGCCAAGGACAGCCCGGCGCCCGCAGTGGTGGTCTGCCACGGCACTTACGGAGGCAAGCTCGGCAAGGACGGTCCGCTGACTCTGGAGGGCCCGGAATGCGCATATGCCATCGAGCTGGCCCGAAGGGGATTCGTGGCGGCGGTCCCCGACAATTACGAGTTCGGCGAGCGGGTGACGCGTGGCGAGGACCTGCCGGGCAAGGAGATCAATAGGCGCTACATCGAGTCCATGGTCCGGTTCGGCGAGCGGCATCCGGACTGGTCGCTGGACGGGCGACGGGTGTGGGAGCACCAGCGGTTGCTGGATGTCCTGGATGCCGTTGACTTCATTCGTTCGGAAGGCTACGGCGTCATGGGCAACTCCCTGGGCGGGCGGATGACCATTTTCCTTGCCGCGCTGGACGAACGAATTGCTGCCGCGGTGCCTTCCACCGGCATCAGCCCGAACCTGACGAATGTGTACCGGGCCGTAAGGGGCGGGCCCGCCAGCAGGTCAAGCCCTGAGTGGATAAAGTACTTCCAGCAGTCCGGCGGGCACATGATGTATGACTACCAGGACGTGATCGCGCTGTGTGCGCCGCGTCCGCTTCTGGTGTTGGATCCCTACAACGACGATTACAATCCATACATACAGGCCAATTTCCACTGCTTCGTGATGGGGCAGCGCGTGTACCAACTTCTAGGGAAGCCGGAGTGCTTCTGCACGCTGATCCACGGCGACGGCCACGCCACCACGGATGATGTCCGCGAGTTCGCCTACCGTTGGTTTGAGCGTTGGCTCAGGGCATAGCCGCAACTGCGGATTCTACCTGGCAGCGCTGGTGCGCACGTCGGGTTGGACTACAACATGGCGATCTTTGACGACAGTTGCCTGAAGCATAGGCCCGGCAATATTGAGATCATCAACCCGGTCGGCCGACGGCGGATTACGCACGTCGTTCACGACGTTGACGCGACCCACAGTGTTATCCGCGACTGGCCGCCCGTGATGAGCTTGTTGATCCACTGGGCGATGACGTGCGGGCTGGAAGACGATTTCGATTCGCCCGAGAAGGCTGCGGCCCTCGTTGAGCGGGTCGGCAAGGAGCCGCTGCCTGAAACCGATGAGTTCTGCATCGAATCGGCGGGCCTCTCGGCCATCACCCAGATGGAATACGGCATCCGACGGGCGATCGAGCTGGGCAACTTGCCCGCCCGTGCGGACCTGAGGCTGACCGAGCAACAGCGCAGGAACAACTCCGACATCATCCGACGGATATGGAACGGCGAAGAGCGCTTCGGCGACATCGAGGAGCCGCCGCAGCTCCAGGAGTTCATCAACGAGCGCACGCCGCGACTGTTCAAGCTTTACGAGACGGTTCTCAACGGGGCCTGTCGGGATCGCAACACGGCCGCCGCGAAGGAGGACCCCGAGAAGTGGCGCGTCCCCGGCTCGATGGAGTTGATGAAGCACCTCCACGCCGTCGGCTGCATCAACTATTTCGTCACGGGGGCCGTCATCTACGAGGACGGCGGGATGTATGAGGAGGTGCTGGCCCTGGGCTATGAGATCGGCCCCGGGAAGATGGTCGAGAGCCTGGAGGGCTCCAGTTGGGACCGCAAGTTGCCCAAGGACGAAGTGATGCGGGAATTGTGTCGGCGCGAGGGCATCGCCCCGAAGCACGTGCTGATCCTCGGCGACGGGCGGACGGAGATCAAGGCAGGCGTGGACATGGGCTGCGTGACCATGAGCTGCCTGCCGGTGGGGGCCGCGCGCCAGCGGGAGCTGCACAGGGGCCTGCGCACCAACTACATTCTGCCGGATTTCACGAGTCCGGTTCTCAAGGAACTCATTCGTCAGGAGTGAGAGCTTGCAATACAAAGGTTCCTATGGGCTGTTCGATCTGTCGGGGGTGAAGACTTACCCGCTGAAGGTCCGCTCCAACAAGGTGGAGCTGGACGCCTTTGTGGACGTATCGGCCCTCCGCAGGGCCGAGATCCGACCGCCGACGGGGGCCTGGTTCCGCAACGGCCTGCCGGGGGGCGGTCCGGATCAGTCGGCCGGGCTGGAAGAGCTGGCCCACTACATCGTCGAATGCTATCGGACGGGGAAACCGGTGGTCGTTCTTTCGGGCGCCCATCCGATCAAGAACGGCCAGATACCCATTGTCATAGACCTGATCGAGCGCGGCATCGTCACGCTGTTCTCGACCAACGGCGCCGGGACGATTCACGCGTTCGAGCTGGCCCTCACCGGGGCTTCCAGCGAGTCCGTTCGCGACGCGCTGCCCAGGGGTGAGTTCGGCATGGCCTTCGAGACCGGCGCATACCTCAACTACGCCACCGAGATCGGGTGGGAGCGCGGCTGGGGTCTGGGCGAGGCCATGGGTCGCCTGTACTGCGACGCGGAGTTCCGCAAGCACGTCATTGACCGCACCTTCGAGCATCACCAGGACACCGGCCAGTACTTCAAGCCTTACGAAGGCTTCTCCTATGTTGACTCCTGCGTGTTGGCCGCCGCCTACGGGAAGGGCATCCCCGTCTGCGTGCACGCCTCGCTGGGTACGGACATCATTGACCAGCACGCCAGCTTCAACCCCGCGGCCAAGGGCCAGACCAGCGGGGCGGATTTCCTCGTTTTCGCCGAGGAGATGCGCAGGTTCACATCCGGGGGCGTGATCCTGAACATCGGCACCGCCATCATGGGCCCCGAGGTCGTGCTGAAGGCCGTCGCGATGGCCACCAACGTCGGCTGCAAGCCGGACGGCCTCTGGACGGGGGACTTCGACGTCCGTCCGTTCGTCTTCGACGACGAAGCCCGCGACGAATCAAAGGCCTATTACTACCTGCGGGACCAGAAGTCCATCGCCACGCGGATTCCCAAGGTCTTCGGCGGGGTGGGCTTCTACTTCGAGGGCCTTCATGCCGATACGCTGCCGCCGCTGTACCAGTACATCATGCGCGCACTGGGCGTGGACTGAGAGAGGAGGTGGGCTGGCGGTGCGAATGACTTGACGATCATGAAACGTCCGACGTAGACTTCTCAACGGAGCCGCATGGGATTAACGAAGGGGAGGTGCATTATGGGCAAGTTCACATGGAAGAGCAGTCCCGTCGTGAAGCGGTACGAGGGCAATCCGATCTTCACTGCGGAGGACGTCCCGTTCCCGTGCAGCATGGCCTACAACGCGGGGATAATCAAGTGGGAGGGGCGTTACGTGATGATGTTCCGCTTCATCTACTGGGACGAGCCTTACGGCAAGTCCACGCGCGGGCTGGGACTGGCCTACAGCGACGACGGCATACATGGTTGGGAAGTCGAGAAGGACTTCCGCTTCAAGCCCGAAGGCACTACGCTGCCGGAGGACCCCCGTCTGATCGTCATCGAGGGGCGCGTCTACGTCTGCTTTGCGGATAACACGCGTCAGGGCCTGCGCGGCGGGATCGCGGTCACCGACGACTTCGAGAGCTTCGAGCTGCTGAGCCTGTCGGCACCCGATAACCGCAACATGGTGCTGTTCCCCGAGAAGATCAACGGCATGTTCGGCCGGCTCGAACGTCCCTTCCCGGTCTACGGCCGGCGCGAGCCCGAGGCGTTCGAGACGTGGTACTCGGACTCGCCGGACTGCCGTTATTGGGGCAACACGCAACTGGTGCTGAAGTACGATGACGTCCCGTTCTGCAACCGCAAGAACGGCCCGTCCGGACAGCCCATCAAGACGGACAAGGGCTGGCTGACGCTCTTCCACGCCACTCACTACGACCCGGACACCGTGTACCCGACCTGGCGCGACGAGAACTGGCACAAGCTCTACTGCGTCGGCATCATGCTGCTGGACCTGGAAAATCCCGCCAAGATCGTGGGACTGTCTATGGATCCGCTCATGGTGCCCGAGGCGCCCTACGAGACGGACGGGTTCCGCAGCTACACCCTTTTCCCCTGCGCGACGCTGCTTGAGGACGACGGCACGGTCCGGATCTACTACGGAGCATGCGACACGGTCGTGGCCCTCGCCACGGCGAAGCTCGACGACCTGATTGACCTGTGCACACCGGTCTGAGCTTGCGCAACGGCCTCGCCAAGTAGGGGCACGGCGCGCCGTGCCCCTACGAAAGCGGGTCGGGCTGCCGATTTCAACGTTGAAGCTCCACCAGGCCTGATGCCGCCCTGAGCACTCGCGACCCATGAGGAGTCGTGCCATGCCCGATAAACCGAATGTCCTTTTCATCAGCACGGACCATCTGCGCTACGATAAGCTGGGCTTCGCTGGCGATCCGGTCATCAAGACGCCGGCCATTGATGCGCTGGCGTCGAGGTCTCTCAGCCTGTCCCACTACTTCGTGCAGAATCCCGTCTGCCACCCCTCGCGGGCCTCGATGATGACGGGACGCTATCCGTGCCATCACGGCGTCCGCTGGAACTTCAATGGCCTCAGCGAGAACGAAGTGACGCTGCTGGAATACTTCAAGCAGCACGGCTACACGACGGCCTGCATCGGCAAGTACCACCTGGACCAGAGGCGCTTCCACGAGGCCATGGACTACAGGGAAGCCTGGGCGATCCGCAACATGAACGCGGACAATCCCTTTGTCCAGTACGTCAAGTCGAGGGGCTACGAATACAAGACGGGCTTTGCCCTGCCCGAGTTCCGGGAGAGGCTGGGAGCAGTGCCGCAGCCGGACCAGCCCGAGGACTGCCACCTGGACGCATACGTGGGCATGAAGACGTGCGAGTACCTGAAACGGCTGGACGGTGATGCGCCGTTCTTCCTCTGGATGGGTTTCTACGGCCCCCATCATCCCTACGTCCCCTCCGGCCGGTTCGCCACCATGTACAGCGCGGACGACGTGCCCCCGTTCCACCGTTCGGAGGACGATCTGAAGAAGAAGCCCGTGGAGTACAGGCTCTACTTCCAGGCGGAGAACCACAAGTACTATCCCTTTGCCGACGCCGCCGAGGGAACATTCCGGGAGATGAGGGCGGCCTATTACGGCATGGTCTCGCAGATAGACTGGCAGGTCGGCCTGGTGCTCGAAACGCTCGCGGAGCAAGGGCTGGCCGACAACACGATCGTCGTGTTCACGAGCGACCACGGCGACTTCGTCGGGGACCACGGCATCCCCACCAAGGCGCCCTTCCTGCTCGACTGCATGTTGCACGTGCCCTGCCTGATCCATGCTCCCCGGGGCGGCCGGGGCAGGGCCGTGTCGGACGAGCTGACGGAGTCGGTGGACCTCTATCCGACCCTCTGCCGCCTGGCTGACCTGGAAGTGCCGGAATGGGTCCAGGGGCGCGACCTCACGCCGCTGGTGAGCGGCGACGCCGGCAGCTTCGAAGGGCGCGACGCCGTATACGCCGAGGCGGTGGACAAGCGCTGCCTGCGGACGCGCGAGTGGAAGCTGATCCACTACCCGGCCAAGCCGTACGGCGAGCTGTATCACCTGACGGAGGACCCCCACGAGCTGAACAACCTCTACGACGAACTCCCCGACGTGCGAGAGCGGATGACGCTGGACTACTACCGCCATCTCGATGCGCTGGAGGACTTCAAGCACCCGAGCTACGCGCGCTTCACCGGCATTGACCCCGCGACCGGCAAGGAGGTGACGCACTACCTCACGTGGTAGCGACGTGACGGCAATTATGAATCTTGTCCGCCGTACGGCGGATAAAAATTATGTAACACTTCAGTCGAGTGAGGTATTGGTGCCGGGAAGGGGAGGCAGCTGACCGCTCGTAACATACTCTCTGAGGGCAGTGACGATAGTGTCCAGTGGGTCCAAGCCGCCTAGCTTCAGCGTGCGATATACCGACATCATGATCGCCTGTGTGTGGGCTCCCCTGTTGCTCCGGTTGCACAGTGAGTTCTTGCGAATGATTACGGCCGGTCTTATCTCCCGTTCGGCGTGGTTGTTGTCCGATGGAACATCCGGATGATCCAAAAAGGTAAACAGCGCGTCCCGATAGCGCCTCAGGCGCTTCACGAGTCGCTTGGCGTTGCAGTTGTTCCAGTGCGTCGCCACCAATCCGTCCAGCCGCTTGCCCAGCCGCGCCCGTCTGGAAGCAAACTGCGCTTCTGTAAGCCCATCCCGCCGGCCCGAGAGCCGAATCGCGTCCCGAAGAAGGCGCTTCAGCTTCTTGCGAAACGCCGCCCACAAGCCCGATCGGTCCTTTTTGTCCACCTTCTCCAACTCCCTCAAGAGATGAGGCAGACACGCTTGGCGCGCCGCACACTCCACGGCATTGTAGGCGGCCCAAAAGTCGCTGATTAGAACACCGTCGTACGCTTCGGTGAAAAACTTCAAGAGCGCCGGCGACCCCCGCGAACGGTTGATCATGTAGAAGGTCGCCCTGTTGGTGGTGAAACACCAAAGCCATTGTGTCTTGCCGCTCACGCGCCAGCCGGTTTCGTCGGCGTGCAAAACGCCGGAGGCTTTGACCTCAAGCTCGATCTGTGCGTACCACGCCGTAAGAATCGCTCCCAAACGCTGCCAGCACTTCACCAGCCCGCCTTGACTGACTCTGAAGTGGAGGTGGTGGTTGAGGACCGCGATTATTTGGGAGATCGTCGTTCCCAGGCCATAGTGCAGCCATGCCGTCAGGGTCACCAACCGGTGGCCAAATACAGAACCGGGCAGCGCATCCGCAACGGGCGGCTCGACGTACTTGTTGCACCTGGTGCACCAATGCCTGGGGATGCTGTGCTGGGTCACCTGGGGCTGTGTGTCGAGGATGTCCTCGATAAGACGGTAGCGCCGCACAGTAGCTTTGCCCAGCGGCGAACCACAATCGGGGCAGCACTGAAGCGGCGGATGTTCCTGATGGCGGGTGATCTGGGGCGGCGCCTGGCGGCGCGTGCCCGGGTGGCCGGCTTTCGCGCCGGGTTTTTTGCGGCGTTTTCGCACAGGGGGTTTCTCATAAACCGGCACCATACCGGAGGGAGTCGCCGGCGACGCAGCAGGCGGATCTTGTTGGTATTGCGCAATACGCGCTGCCATCTCCATCAACACAAAAACCAGCATCTCGCGGCCTTGATCACAGATAGCCTCGGCCTGCTTGCACGTCATAGGGCAGGTGTACTCGACAGTGACCGTGGCTCCTGGCGCTTCCATGCAACTAACTTTGCACAAACCGCCAGGGCCAAATCCAGCACAAGCCTCAAAAACGCAGCATCCTACTCATTCGGGTGAAGTGTTACAAAATTATGAATTATGAATTGGAGTTCAGGGGAGCCATCATGGCCAGGTTTACGTGGAAGAGCAGTCCCGTCGTGAAGCGGTACGAAGGCAACCCAATCCTGACCGCGGAGGACGTCCCTTTCCCGTCGCACATGGTCTACAACGCGGGCGTGGTCCGGTTCGGCGGCCGCTACGTCATGATGTTCCGCAACATCCACTGGGACGAGCCATACACCAGGAACACGCACTTCCTGGCGCTGGCCTACAGCGACGACGGTCTGCGGTGGGCGGTGGACAAGGACTTCCGTTTCAGGCCTGAGGGAACCACCTGGCCGGCGGACCCCCGCCTGATCGTCGTGGAGGGGCGCGTCTACGTCTGCTTTGCGGATGTCACGCGCCGAGGCCTGCGCGGCGGGATTGCCGTCACAGACGACTTCGAGAACTTCGAACTCCTCAGCCTGTCGGCACCCGACAACCGCAACATGGTGCTGTTCCCCGAGAAGATCAACGGCATGTTCGCCCGGCTGGAGCGTCCCTTCCCGGTCTACGGCCGGCGCGAGCCCGAGGCGTTCGATACCTGGTACTCCGACTCGCCGGACTGCCGCTACTGGGGCAACACGCAACTGGTGCTGAAGTACGACGACGTTCCCTTCTGCAACCGCAAGAACGGTCCCGCCGGGCAGCCCATCAAGACACATAAGGGCTGGCTGACGCTTTTCCACGCCACTCACTACGACCCCGACACCGTCTACCCGACTTGGCGCGACGAGAACTGGCACAAGCTCTACTGCGTCGGCATCATGCTGCTGGACCTGGAGGAGCCGTGGAGGATCGTCGGACTGTGCCGGGAGCCCCTCATGGTGCCTGAAGCGCCCTACGACTACGAGACGGACGGCTACCGCAGCTATACGCTGTTCCCTTGCGCCACCATCCTGGAGGACGACGGCACGGTCCGGATATACTACGGAGCGTGCGACACGGTGGTGGCCCTTGCGACGGCGAAGCTCGACGACCTGGTAGACCTGTGCGAACCGGTCTGACCCCTTGCCGGAGACCGCAGCCTTCCCGGCCTGTGAAGGGCCAGCCGTCGCATCGGTCATTTGGATATATGACTACGCTGCGGGAGGCGAGCGATGGTGCTCAGAGTTGTGAAGGCGACGCTGGTTGCGCTTGCAGCATGTGGCACATTGGGAGCGCTTTGGGGATGTGGCGATGAGACTGGCGGCGACGCGGGTGCGGCGAGCCCCCCCCGTCCCGCTGCACCTGGTTGGCAGATAGCCTTGGAGCGCCAAGCTGGTCTGCAGCTCCCGCCTGGCGTGGAGCTTCTCCGGTCTGACGACGGGGGAGGGAGGAACCCCGGCTTCTACCTATGGCTTCTGTATTCTCCAACCGAGTTTGAATTGCCGACCACCGCGACCACCCCGGAGGACGGCCGACGGCTCGTGCACGTTTACTCTCCAACCGAGTCTGAATTGCGGACCACGGAGGAAGACGAACTCATGGCGGCCTTGATGAATTACATGAATAGCGATCCCAGCGTTCGGGCGACGGAGGCGGTTGAGCCATATCTGCCAAGAGGTCATGAACTGGGGCAGGTTCTAGGCGGTTCGACACCTAGCTGGAAGACCGCGCATGGGGAATACAGGACCCACGTACTCCAAACTGAACGGGGCCACTACTTGCTGATTGAGCAGTTCCGGTTGCCGGCTAAGTAGTAGTATCAGGCGAGGCTTACAGACACGCGGATGGCACTGCATTCGCCGGGGTCGAGCCGATCTACTTCGCATATGATCTGGCCGGCAACATGACGCAGATGCTCGACGAGTGGGACTTCGAGCATCCCGAGTTCCATTCCTGCTGTGACGGACAGTAGAGGGCGTTCTTCGGAAAGGGCTGTGCGATGTGGTGGCTTGAGTGGCATGGGCTATGTGCGGTTTTCGTTTGCTTTCTGTTGGTCTCCGGTGCTGTTGCCTATCTGTCGGCCAGGCACGCCAGCCCTCTGCTCCCCGTTTGCTTAGCGCTGGCCTACTTCATCTTGTATCTATACGCGTGCTTTGCTCTGCGGGTTGGCTACTGGCGGGTCGATCTCTGGCACGGTCCGGATTCGCACTTAGTTTTTGCGCTACGGCTTGCCACGATGGGGGCCTGTATAGGGTACACCATCAGGGCCGCGCCAGGACAGCTCTTGTGGCGGGCCTTGTGTGCGGTCGTGGTCAGCGTGTCGGTGTGCGGCCTAGCATGGGGGGTTGTCCCACTCCATATTGAATCGAGGACTTACGAACTCGCCGAGAGGTGGTTCGGTGAGGTGCCATACGAGGTGCTAAGGCTGCGGTGGGAGATTGAGAGGCAGGCCCTGACTGTCCTGCTCTCACTGGGTTCAGTGGTGGGCGTATTAGCGGGTTGGCGTATCGCCGAGACAGTCACGCGGTGGAGACAGACCCAGGGTTCCGGATAGAGGCAACCTGCAACCGTTATTCTGACCGGGACGGGTGGGACATGTTGGTCGGCCTCCGCTCGACAGAGCAGGGCTGGACGGACAACGAACGCCCCTGACCTGCTGGCCGCTGCCGGAGCAGATGTGAAGAAGCCTTTAGGCATTCTTCCGTGCAGTGTGCCGTTGCCCCCGGCAGGCCGGTCAGATGACGTTCGACGCCAGCAGCTCCACCATCTCGAACGTCTTCACCGCGTCCTGAATGCTCGTCTCGGGAGTCTTGCCCTCGCGCACGCACTCCAGGAAGTGCAAGTCCTCATTGTAGAAGCCGTAGAAGCGGTGGAACTTGTCGCTGCCCGCCAGCTCCTTGCCGTCCAGTTCCTGAAGGTTGGCTCGTCCTCCTCCGGTGGCCGCAAGTGAGTAGCCGGCCTTGCCTTCCACCACCAGTATGCGCGCCTCGCACTCGCCGCCTCCCAACCCCACGTTGATGAATGCGCTGGCGCCGGCGCCGTGGATCTCGAACGTGTGAGTGCGCCCCCCGGTCTGGTAGTTGGCCTGGACAACGCCCACTACGCCGTTCTCGAACCGGACCACGGAGTTCCACGAGTTGGGAACCACGTCCTCGACCTGGCCGCACACCGTGGCGGCGCTGACGGGCCGGCTGTCCGCGATCGAGCGCACCAGGTCAACGGCATGGATGGTGTCCGACTCGAAGGCGCTCACGCCTCCCTTGTCGAAAGCGGCCGTGCCGCACTTCATGAACCGCCCCACGACCTGGTTGGTCTGCGTAAGGCCGCGCATGATCTCGACGACCTTGCGGACCAGCGGGATGTGGCGGCGATTGAAGCCGACCTGGAGGATGCGGTCCGCCGCCTCGGCCGCACGTTGCAGCGAACGCGCCTGGTACAGCGTGACGCCGGGCGGCTTCTCCGCGAAGGTGTGCAGGCCGGCTTCCAGGCACGAGACCACGATGCGGAACATGTTGCTCGGCTCCACGAGGACGAACACCGCGTCCAGGTCCTCCTGTTCCAGCATCTCCCGGTAGAGCGTGTATGTCCGCGGAATCGAGTGGAGCTCGGCCTGCTTGGCCGCACGGTCCTCGATGATGTCGCACAGCGCAACCACGTTGGCATCCGGAATCTCGCTCAGCGACGGCAGGTGCACGCTTCGCGCAATGCCCCCGGCGCCGATTACGCCCACCTTCAGCGGCTCGTCCTTCATCGCGCACTCCCTCTATTCCTGCGGAACTGGCCGTGACAAGGCTTGCACAGCAGTCGAGAATGATATACGGCGCGAGGTCCGCTTTCAAGGCGGCACGTCGCGCCCCCCGTTCGTTCCGTGCTCCCTCCGGCCTCCAGCCTCCAGCCTGCCGTCTGCTGTCTACTGTCTGCCGTCTGCTGCCTGCCGTACCGCCTCCGTGAGCGCCCGGTCGCTGGCGGGCTGCTCGAGGGGGACCAGGTGCCAGGTTTCGTTCAGGCCGACCTGCTGCCCCGGCTCCAGTGTGGCGGTCGCTCCCACGATCTCCAGTTCGATGTAGCCGTTGTTGCAGGTGAAGACCTCGCGGGGCGTCTCGGGCTTCGGGGGCGGCGTGTCCGCAATCTCGAAAACTTTCAGATACAGCAGGTCTCCCCTCACGCAGGCGAGCCAGCCCGGCGGACCGGAGATGAAGGCCTTGTCAACCTTTCCCGAGGGCCTGAGCAGCAGCGTGTCCCCCACCTCGCTCCACTGCTCGTCCGGCGCCGTGCCGGCACGGATCCGGCACTTGGAGCCGGGGTCGAGCGGAATAAGCGCGACGCAGTCGGACTTCAACTGGGTGACGTCCCAGATGGCGCCGGTGAGGGGCTTGTCGGAGACGTTGTGCATGGTCTGTTCGATCTCGACGCGCGTGCCCCGGGGCGCGAGGATTATCTTCCGGTCGAACCGGATGCCGTACTTGTCGCTGGGCATGCCGGTCAGTTGCAGGGCGCCATCGGCGGTGATTGACACTTCGCAGGGCCCGCGGTCGAGCTGCCAGTCGGGGGGCGATCCGTACTGCTTCTCCGGTGCGAGCCACATCTTGTAGCCTCCGAAGTTCGCCCACCTGTAGCGGCCCGGCTCGGGGTACTGTTCGCCTGTGGTCTCCGGGGTGAGCTCGTCGTTGATCCAGAGCTGGTTCTCCCCGTCCGCCAGCGAGTACTTCATGATGCGCGCTATCTGCGGGACGACGACCAGCTCGACGTCGCCGTTGGTCATGTGGTAGGCGTTCTCCCAGCCGCGGAACTCCATGGTGCTGATGGTCACCGAACCGGCGCGACGGACCACGCGCCGCCCGGCTTCGGTCAACTCGTCTCCGAACGAGGCGCCGCTGATGACAAAGGGCAACAGGCACACGATCAACTCCCAGCCTTTCATCGCTCTCCTCCGCAAGAGTCAACGGACGCGGACGGTCTGATGCCGCGTTATTGTAGCAGGATGCGGCCGGTACGGGAAGCCGGGAGCGGCCCTGCGCCTTGCCTGCGAAAGGACGGCGCGTATAATACCGTTCTCTTTGCCAGCTTTTGGAAGCGATTGCCGACCCGATTGCGCGCTACGGAGAGGGTGAAGAAAGCGGTGGCAATGGCGAAGGTCAAGGTCGCGACGGTCCTTGCCGCAGTGGCGCTCGCTGCCGGTGTGGCGAGCGGGGCCCTTCCTGACCGGGCGACACCGGCCGGCAGCGACACGGTGGTGCTGGACACATTCAGCATCTGGCGGATCCATTGCTCGTTGAAGCCTCCGCTGCTGGAGACGACCGGCAAGCCGGCTGTTCTGAGGACGGGCTGGCTGAACGTTGAGACGCCGCCTCCTGCGGCGGGCTGGACTCCTCCGGAGTTTGACGACCGGTTCTGGCATCGCGGACCTGCGGGCCTTGCCGCCAAGACCCCGCTTCTGGCCAGAGTGTGCCTGCGCGGCAAGTTCACGGTGACCGACCCCACGGCGGTCAAGAGTCTGCGGCTTTCGGCCACCTACCGTGGCGGCCTTGTCGTGTACCTCAACGGCAAGGAAGTGCACAGAGAACACATTGCCGAAGGGGCAGCGGTGGCCGACGGTCCAGGGGGCGAGGAACGCACCGCCGCCGCTTGCCCGATACCGCTCAAGCTGCTCAGGACGGGCCTGAACGTCCTTGCCGTGGAGGGCATACGCGCGCCGTATCCGGCATCGGACGCGCAGGAGGGGCAGGAGGAATACCGCATCAACACCTGCGAAGTCAGGCGTGTCCGGCTGACGGCGTCGGACTCTTCGGGACTGATCCCCAACGCGGCGCGGCCCGAAGGCCTGCAAGTATGGAACGCAGATGCCATGGCCAGCGACTTCAACCTGGACTTCGGCGATCAGGCTGAGCCGCTGTATCCGGTGACGATCATGGGTGCGCGCAACGGGGCGTTCTCGGGCAAGCTGGTTGTCGGCTCGACGGAGCCGATCCGAGGCCTGAATGTGACGCCGGGGAGTCTGCAAGGCAAAGGTGGCAGCATCCCGGCGTCCAATGTCCGCATCCGCTACGCCCTGCCCTGGGGAGGGCACCTCATGACCGACGTGATACGATTCGGGATCCGCACCCAGGAATCGGCGTATCCCACGTACGCAACTCTGCTAAGCGCTCTGGCAGAAGAGCCGTTGGAGGAATTCCCGGTGATGCCTCCGAAGCGCAATGCCCGTCATTGGTGCAAGGATTTCCCCAAGGATCCCGGAGGGCCTGCGGTCGTGCCCGGCGCGGTCGTGCCGGTATGGATCACGGTAGAGGTGCCACCCGGCGCGGAGGCCGGCACCTACACGGGCACCGTGAGAATCATGGCCAGCGGTCAGGAGCCCGTTGACGTGCCCGTGGAACTGCGCGTGGCTGACTACACGCTGCCGGATACACAGGGCTACCGTACTTTTGTTGACATGATTCAATCGCCGGACACGCTGGCGCTGGAGTATGACCTGCCGCTCTGGTCGGACGCGCACTTCGACATGATCGGCGAATCGTTCAAGCTGATCGCCCAGACAGGGAGCCGCACGGTGTACATCCCCCTCATCGCGCACACGAGTCTGGGCAATGAAGAAAGCATGGTGCGGTGGATCGAGAAGCAAGACGGATACGAGTATGACTTCTCCGTAATGGAGAAGTACCTGGACGCGGCTGAGCAGAACATGGGCAAGCCCGAGCTGCTCGTCTTCGTGGTGTGGGAGGTGTACATGCTGCCCACGGAGGAGAACAAGCGGGAGGGCCTGGGCAGGGCGTATTATCTGCGCGACAAGCTGTCCGGCGGGCACGCCGGCAAAGGTCCTTTGGTTACGGTGTGGAATCCGGCCACTGAAAAGGCAGAGAATGCATTCCTTCCTCCCCACTCCGATGCTGCCAGCATGTCGTCGTGGAAACCATTGTTCGATGGACTGCGCGAGCGGCTGCGCCGACGCGGCCTGGAAGGTACCATGATGTTGGGCATTGCCTCGGACATGTGGCCTGCGCCTGAGGACATTGCATTGTTCCACGGAGCAGCCGGTGATGTGCCCTGGGTGATTCACTCTCATAGTGGATATCCTCGGGCAATCTCCAGGGGTCAGCGCTTGCATGGCAAGGCCCGGTTCGGTTATCAGGCGTTCATGTACGGGCTCAAGGGATCAGTGTGGCCTCCCCTGCACGGGTGGCAGCGCGAGCATCTGGTAACGAGATTCGACCGGAGGGAACTGGACAGGTTTGCCAGCACCGCGTGGCGGCATCTGGTGGAGCCGATGATCGCCGGGGATCAGCGGGGCGTGGGCCGGCTCGGCGCGGACTACTGGCAGGCTGTGAAAGACAAGCGGGGCAGACGGGCCGGGCGCGCGCAGGACCGCTATCCGGAGAGCCATATCCAGAAATTGGGTATCAATGCGTCCGCTCTGGCGCCCGGGCCCACAGGGCCTGTGGCCACCCAACGTTTCGAGGCGTTGCGGGAGGGCCTCCAGGAATGCGAAGCGCGCATCGCGATCGAGCGCGCGCTTGCTGACGGCGCATTGCGAGCCGACCTCGGCGAGGACCTGGCCCGGCGCTGCGAGGAGCACCTGCAGGCACGATCCATGATGATCATGCGGCTCTCCCTGAGCAATCTCCAACTCTACTCCCGCTCTGGATCGCGCGAGCCGAAGGACTGGATGGCCATGGCCTGTGTAGGATCTTGGCCGAGCGTGAGCGGCCACAACTGGTTTCTGAGTTCCGGCTGGCAGGAACGCACCTGGCAGCTCTTCTCGCTGGCCGGCGAAGTGGCGAAGAATCTCGAGGGAAAGTAGCTGCTCTTCGGACGCTATCGTCGTGTGGCGATACTGCGCATCTGCTGGAGAGAGGACCCCATTCATGGTAACAGCGAAGGTCAAGGTCGCGACGGTCCTTGCCGCAGTGGCGCTCGCTGCCGGTGTGGCGAGCGGGGCCCTTCCTGACCGGGCGACACCGGCCGGCAGCGGCACGGTGGTGCTGGACACATTCAGCATCTGGCGCATGCACTACGAAATCGGGCCGCCTGTGCTTTCGACAGGGGAATCCGCCACCTTCAAGTACAGGTGGCTGAACTACAAGACCCCGCCGGCGCCGGACGATTGGCCTCAGCTTGAGTTCGATGACCAATCCTGGCACCGCGGTCCGGTGACCCTTGCAGTCAAGACGGCGCTTCTGGCCAGAGTGTGCCTGCGGGGGAAGTTCACAGTGACTGATCCCGCGTCCGTAAGGGGGCTCTGGCTGTCTGTGGGATACAGCGGGGGCATCATCGTGTACGTGAACGGCAAGGAGGTGCACAGGGAGCATATCGCCAGGGGCAAGGCGATTGCCGAAGGCCCGGGCGGGGAGGAAAGGACGCTGGAGAACATGCCGATCCCGACGGAGCTGCTCAGGAAAGGCATGAATGTGGTCGGGGTGGCCATAGTGCGCGCTCCATATCCGGAATCGGGGGGCGAGCCCGGGGAGGACGTGTACAACATCAACCCGTGCGAGATCCTGCGTGCTCGGCTGACGGCAGCGGACAGTTCGGGACTGATACCCAACTCCGGCCGTCCCCAGGGCCTCCAGGTGTGGAACGCGGACACGATGGCGAGCGATCTGAACCATGACTTCGGCGACCAGGCCGAGCCGCTCCGCCCGGTGAGGATCGTGGGCGCCCGGAACGGCCTGTTCTCGGGCAAAGTGGTTGTGGGTTCGACAGAGCCGATCCGGGGTCTGAAGGTCACCCCCGGCAGCATCGAGGGCCGGGGCGGAACCATACCGGCCTCCGCCGTGCGCATCCGCTATGCCATACCGTGGGGCGAGGAAGCG
>DAOVRD010000309.1 GCA_030628375.1 Planctomycetota bacterium | reverse complement strand
GACTCGGCGGGCGGTCGGGCGGAGGGGGACGGTGCCCCGGCGCCGATCGCTCACCTCTACGGAGCCCTGAAACTCGGCCTGGCCGACTACGTGAGGGAGAACGGTTTTGCCGACGTTGTCCTCGGTCTGAGCGGCGGCATTGACAGCGCCGTGGTGGCGGCCATCGCGGCCGACGCGCTCGGGCCGGAGCACGTGACGGCATTGGCCATGCCGAGCGCCTACACGTCGCAGGCCAGCACGGGGGCCGCCCGGGCGGTGGCCGGCAATCTCGGCGTCGCCTACCGCGTCATCCCCATAGAGGAACTGCGCGGAGGGTTCGGTACGGCCCTCGCGCCGGTGTTCGCGGGCACCGAGCCGGGCGCCACCGAGGAGAACATCCAGGCAAGGATTCGTGGCACGCTCTTGATGGCTCATGCGAACAAGTTCGGCGCCATCGCCCTTGCCGCCGGCAATCGCAGCGAGCTGGCGATGGGCTACTGCACGCTCTACGGCGACACGGCCGGCGGACTGGCCGTCATCGGTGACGTGCCCAAGACGGTGGTCTACGAACTGGCCCGGCACATCAATCGGCGCGGCGAAGTCATTCCGCAGGCCGTGATCGAGCGGGCCCCAAGCGCCGAGCTCAAACCGGACCAGACCGATCAGGACGACCTGCCGCCCTATGAGGTGCTGGACGGGATTCTGGAGTGTTACCTGGATGAGCGCATGGACCCCGCCGACATCCCGGCCAGGGGGTTCGACCAGGTGACCGTTGACGAGGTCGTCGCGCGCTGCAAGTGGGCGGCCTTCAAGAGGCGTCAGGTGCCGCCGGCCCTGCGCGTGTATTCGCGCGGATGTCCGTGGCCCGACCTCCCGCTCGCCGGGCGTCTGACCCCGCGCAGCCAAACCTGAGCAGACAGGAAAGGACGGCTGAGGTGTACCGTCCACCGCAGATGTATGTCACCACGGACGCCGTGACCGTGCGCTGGTCGCCGCAGGAGGGGCTCTGCGTTCTCCTCATAAGGCGGGCGAATCCTCCGTACGAGGGCTATTGGGCGCTTCCCGGCGGTTTCGTCGAGGAGGATGAGGACCTGGCGGACGCCTGCGCCCGGGAGCTGGAGGAGGAGACGGGCGTCCGACCGGAGCTGACGGTTCAGATGGGGGCGTGGGGCAAGCCGGGCCGCGACCCGCGTGGGCGCAACGTCAGCGTGGCTTATCTCGCCGTGGCCCGCCCGGACGTCGGCCGCGCCCGGGCCGGATCCGATGCGGCCAACGCGGAATGGCACCCGGCGGCGGCGTTGCCTTTGCTGGCCTTCGACCATGCTGACATGGTGGGCGCGGGGCTGGACAGACTCCGTGCGCTTGCGGGCGAGACGCACCTGGTCTTTGCGCTCCTTCCGGAACGCTTCGGCCTGGACGAACTCCGTAACGTCCTGGCCCAGGTCGGCTCGAACGAGGACGCCGCCGCTCTGATAGGGCGCGCCGACGTGGAGGAAGGGCCGTCGGCCGGCGCCGGGCAGGCGTCGCATTACGGTTGCACGGCGGGCGAGTTCCTTGCACCGCTGCGCCGCGTCTAAGCCGAGGGGCGGCGCGGCCGGGACGGCCGCGCTACCCATTCATCCCTAGAGCACTCCCTTGGTCGAGGGGATCTCGCCGGCGGTCCGGGGGTCAATGGCCACAGCGGCGCGCAGCGCCCGCGCCGTCCCTTTGAAAATGGACTCCGCGACGTGGTGCGTGTTGCTGCCGCGGACTAGGTCCACGTGCAGTGTGACGCCGGCGTTGGCGCAGAAGGCGTGCAGGAACTCGCGGACGAGTTCAACGTCGAACTCTCCCACCTTTGCCGCGGGGAACTGGACATTGTAGTTGAGCAGACCGCGGCCGCTGAGGTCCAGCGCGACGGCTGCCAGGCTGTCTTCCATCGGCACGCGCGCATCGGCGAACCGCGTGACGCCGCGCTTGTCGCCCAGCGCCTCTGCAAAGGCCTGCCCGAGCACGATGCCCACGTCCTCGGTCGTGTGGTGTGCGTCCACTTCCAGGTCCCCGCTCGCCTGGCAGCGCAGGTCGAACAGACCGTGCCGGGCGAACAGGTCCAGCATGTGATCCAGGAAGCCTATGCCGGTGGAAATCTCGGCAGAGCCCGTTCCGTCGAGCGAGAGCGCTATGCGAATCGCAGTCTCGCGCGTCTTGCGTTCGACCTCCGCCCGGCGTTCGTTTTCGCTCATCATGCCTGTTCTCCTGTGGGGGAGCTGCCCGCGGTCTGCTCTTGGCTGACCAGGATTTCTTCGAGCGCAGCGACCAGCACGTCTATCTCTTCATCGGTGCCGACTGAGATGCGGAGGCAGTCGTCGAGCCGGGGCGCATTGAAGTAGCGCACCAGAACCTTGCGCTCGAAGAGCTGTCGAAATACCCGCTCTGCCTCCTGGCCCCGCGGGACCCGCGCAAACACGAAGTTGCTCTGCGACGGCCAGCAGGCGAATCCCATGCCCTGGAGGGCGGCCGTCAGCCGCCCGCGGGTGGTCTTGACCTTCTCCACGTTCTGCTTCAGCCACTGCTGATCTGCGATTGCAGCAGTCGCTGCCGCGATGCCCAGCGAGGTGACGTTGTACGAGTCTTTGACCTTGGCCAGGCCCTCGATCAGCGGCTCCTGCGCCACGGCGAAACCGAAGCGCAGTCCTGCCAGGCTGTAAGACTTCGACAGCGTCCGCGTCACGATCACGTTGTCGTGCTCTTCCACCAGCGCCAGGCAATTGTCCTCGGCGAAATCCGCGTAGGCCTCGTCAACGAGCAGCACGCCGCTCACGGATTCCGCAAGGCGGCTCACTTCCTCGGCAGACACGAACGTGCCGCTCGGAGGGTTTGGATTGCTCAGCAGAGTCAGCCCTGCTCCGGTCGTTGCGAGAGCCGGAGGAAGCGCGAAATCTTCCGGGAAGTCCACCGCCATCGGCGTTGCCCCTTGGATCCTCGTCAGCATCTCGTAAAGCATGTATGTCGGGCTCGGGAAGGCCAGGATGTCGCCTTCCCCGCAGAAGCTGCGGATGGCGATGTTCAGCAGGTCGTCCGAGCCGTTCCCGCAGAGGATGCGTTCAGGGCGCGTGCCGAGCACCTGCGCGGCCCGGCGGCGGAAGACGTCTGCCGTCGGGTCAGGGTACTTGCGAAGCATCTGCTCGGGAGCCCCGTGCAGGACTTCCACCACCCCAGGCGCAGGGGGATAGGGGTTCTCGTTAGTGTTCAGCTTGATGTAGCCCGGCTCCTTCGGTTGGAAACCGGGCACGTACGCCTGCATCTCATTGATGTTCCGTCGGAAGTAACTCATAACGGGCCGTTCTCGCCTCGCGAGGGAACCTGCGAGCGTCCACAAGTCCTGTCATTATAGGTAACGGTTGCGAACGGCCGCAAGCGGCGCCTCTGGCATGACCTGCTCAAAGATGGCGGACCTCGAGCCCGAGGAGCTTCCCCGCCTCCTGGAGGGCGCCAAGCCAGTGCCCAAAGGCCATGGAAACGTGCTGAGAGCCCACCATGACCTCCGGAACCCTGGTGACGTCGCCGTCCACGCTCATGTGGACGATTAGGCGGCAATGAATGCCGTCCTCGCTCCCTTTCACCTTCCCCTCGACGACGCTGATCCTGCCAAGCGAAGGGTCCACGTTCAGCAGCGTCATGGGTTCGGTCTTGATCCGGGCGTAGGCCGTGACGCCGAACTTCCTCCCGTGGTAGTCGCGGACCGTGAACCCCCCGGAAGCCATTGACAGAGGGACGACGTCGTGTTCGATGGTGACCTCGCCCTCGCGCGCCTCGAAGTGGCCGGGACGAGACCCGAAGTTGCCCATCAGGACGGGCCGGCCGCTGACAGCGTGCAGCATCAGGGACGAGAGCATGGCCGTTATGTCCCCCTCGCAGGCGCACATTATTCCCTGGTCAATCAGCCGGTCGAAGGCCAGGCAGGGAACCACCGGCCTCTCCTCGGTGAGGCGACCGCAGTTGACGGTCACGCCGTTTGCATCCTCCCTCTCGCACAGACGGCGCAGGGCGAGATAGGCCCTGACGGCATCCAGAAGGTCCTTCTCGGTTGGTTCCAGGACCTCGTGGAAGTCTTTCTTCCATGCCTCCAGTTCCTTCCGGGCGTCATCCTCCGAGAGGCCGTCAAAGACCCGGAAGAACTCGTTGGTCTCGATGTGGCGGATTCTGGTGCCGAAGCGTTCTTCGACGGCGCCGAAATCCCACGGGCCCCCCGGCGCCGAGAACGAAGGGATCTCGCCGATGTAAAGGAACTTGCTCTGGCGGAGGAACTTCTTGGCTCTCAGGGCCCTGAGCAACTCGGGCCCGGCCCTGTTCATGATGACGGGCAATCCGTATCTTGCCAGGGCGCGAAGCTCGAGCGGCGCCGAACCGATCGCTCCCACCAGAAGGGCGTCCACGTCGTAGGTCAACGCGGCGGCCAGTCTTCTCAGGTCGCGATGCTCCTGGATGATGAAGGGCTCCTCCACCTCCACGAAGTCCACGTCCGCGGCCTCCCGGAACCTCTGCGCCATCTGCTGCGCCGCCGCCTCCAGCTTCTCCCGCTCGGGAGCCGGTATGGGAGGCGTTCCCTCCACGTCCGCTGAGCAGACACTCCCGTAAACGTACTGGTAGTGGTCAATGCCGACGTAAACGGGCTGGATTCTGACAACTCCTCGTGGTCGGTCTGCCATGGTTGGGTGCATCCTTCCTCTTCCTCCGGGTCTCGGGGCGTATTCCCGCCGACGCCTCCCTGCCTTCGTCCTCGGCGAGCATATCACAACCACTACATGACTTCACGCTCCTGTCTTTGCCGACGGGCTGTGGCATTCTTCGGGTTCTTGGTTGCGGGCAGGGTCATTCAATTGTCCCGTAGCGGATCAGATGGATGACCTGGTGGCCGTGGGCAGCAATACAAGGACTTTGACAGG
>DAOVRD010000067.1 GCA_030628375.1 Planctomycetota bacterium | reverse complement strand
TCACGGACGCCGGGCTGGCGCACCTGAAGGGCCTGGGCCAGCTGCAGGAACTGATTCTCAGTTCGTGCGACCGCATCACGGACGCCGGGCTGGTGCATCTCGAGGGCCTGGGCCAGCTGCGCGTGCTGTATCTCAGTGGTTGCCAGAAGATCACGGACGCCGGACTTGCGTACCTGAAGGACCGCGGCCAGCTGCGGGAACTGCATCTCACTGATTGCTGGAACATCACGGACGCCGGACTTGCGTACCTGAAGGACCTGGGCCAGCTGCGGGAACTGCATCTCACTCATTGCTTTCGCATCACGGACGCCGGATTGGCGCATCTGGAGGACCTCGGCCAGCTGCGGCGCCTGGCTATCTTTGGTTGTTGGAGGATCACGGACGTGGGCGTGCAGAGAATCCGCAAGGCACTGCCGCAGTGCCACGTCAGTGGACGACCATAGGGCCTCGTTCTCCGCGTAGGTGGCTGCCCCACACGGTGGCTTCCCGCGGCGTCAACGGATCGGCCCAGGCGTTGAACAACTCCAGCGTCTCCGTGCGCCTGGCCTTCGCGGCAGGCCGTGTTCGGACGCCCAGCTTGGCCATCATGCGGCACCGCCCTCCCGGTAGCGCTTCACCGCCTGCCACGCGACTTCCTGGAGGAACCTGGCCGTCTGCTGCTCGACCGGCACCTGCCCGCCCATGGTGGCCATGCACGGGTGGCCCACAGGCGAGCGACCGGTCAGGACGGAGTAGAATACGCATGCGGTGAGGTAGCTGCCGGCCGGGCCGGGGTGGTGCCCATCGCTCACGTCGTGGAGCACCAGCTCGGGCCTCCTCTGACGGGCAATCTGCCAGGCAGGGCCCGCGGGCACGAAGATCGCGTCCATCTGCCGGGCCACCTCGAGATCTGCTCGGGTGCGAGGCTCCTGCTCTTCCGGCTTCGCTTTGCGCGAAACCCACAGGCAGTACACCATCGCCTTCGCCCCGCCGTCCCGCACCGCCTGGTGGAAGGCCTGCGTCGCTTCCGGGGTCCCGGTCGTACCCTGCACCACGTAATCGAAGCCGCCCTTCCGTATCCGGTCCAGCACGTCCGTCTCGTTGACGAAGTACTGGAGGCGCGCGCCGCCCCTCAGCGCGTGCTCGGGGATGAGGTGCATCTCGGACTGGCCGCTGTTGACCAGGGCCGCCACGGTGTCGGGCAGCACCCACCAGGCGGTGTAGCTGTGCCCCACGAAAAGGATCTTCACGGGCCGGCCGTCCGCGGCGACGTCCCGGCAGGCGGAGACTACGGCCGGACCGAACGCCTCCGGGTCGGTGAGTTTCCTGACGCGGCTCTCGGCCGAGGGCGTCCGCAGGACCTCGATGCCGTTGACTTCCACGCTCTCCGTCTTCAGCTCGAAGCCGACCCTGAGTTCCCCGTCCGACACGGTCACACCCGACACCTCCATCACGCACGGGCGGGCGAAGCCGCCGCCTTCCTTGTACGGGTCGAAGTCGGTCAACACGCGCCGCCCCCCCACCGACACGTGGAACTCGCGCAGCCCGGGCCGGTAGTTGTTCGCGTGTGTCTCGGCGAAGTGCAGCCGCACGGTGTAGACGCCCTCCGGCACGCGGAACCGGTACCGCTCGACCCCGAACCGCTCCGTGAAGTAGATCGGGCGCGCCCGGACGTCGGGGACCGGCAGCACCTGATCGCGCGCCGTTGTCTGGCCTCCCTCCGCGCCCCACCCGGCGTCCTCGCTCCACTCCTGGTCCGGCTGCCACGTCGCTCCGTCTTCGTCCACGTAAGTCTCGTGTGCCCCGCAGTTGACCCGGTAGAGGACCTCCCCCCCGGGCGCCACAAGGGCCGGGCCCCCCGCCAGCGCCGCCACCAGCAGTGCTCCCAACAGGTATCCCATTTCCGTCTCCTTCCGGCATCAGATCACACAACCAGAACCGCCGTAATCATAGCCCGCCCACAGCACACTGACAAGGACGGCGCCGCGCCACTGACGAGTCACATGGCCATTGCGTGTCCGCCGCAGTGGTAGGCCCGATCCGCTTTCGTAGGGGACAGCCACCGGCGAAAAACAGGGACTGGCACGTCGTTCTATGCCTGTCCCGTTTTTCGCTGCGATGCCGGAAAATGGGATACAGGCACCCTCCGGGATGCCAGTCCCCATTTTCCCCCCGCCGTGCCCCTGCTTGACAAGGGGACAATCTGCTCCTTGAGAAGATCGGCTTCCCGCCGTATGATCTCCCGACAACAGCGGACGGCGGAAGCGCCGGGCGAGCTTCACCGAGACAATGAAAGGGAACGACATGGGCGGGAAATGGATTCTTGCGCTGGCGGCATTGCTCTTTGTGGCGCCTATTGCGGGTGCAGCCCAACCGGAGATGGAAGGCGAACTCATCCTGGGAATCAGCAGCATGTGGCGCTATCACTACACGCTGAGGCCCCCCGTCATGCGCACGGACGGAGAGCTTGAGGCGGTCAACAGAGGCACGGTGGCGGGGACGTGGCTCGACTTCCCGACGCCCCTGCCGCCCGGCGATTGGCACGCGCCCGAGTTCGATGACGTCGGGTGGCACCGCAAGATGATGGTGGATCCGGACTCGCCGTTCGTTGCGCATCTGGCCATACGAGGCAAGTTCCGCGTCGGCGATCCCCGCAGCGCCAACGGTCTGAAGCTCCACGTCGGCTACCGCGGCGGCATAGCCGTGTACGTGAACGGCACGGAGATCGCCCGGGGGCACTTGAAGGAGGGCGCCGCACCCGAAGACCTGGCCGAGGACTATCCGGCCGGCGAACCCGAGCAAGCTCGTCAGCTTGCCGACATCGCCATCCCGCCCGACCTGCTCCGCGAGGGGCCGAACGTGCTGGCCTTCGAGGTCCATCGCAGCGCGCAGCCCCAGGCCCAGGTCAAGCCCGTCGAGGGGTACACGGAGATCACCGCCGGCACCTGCGGCATCACCACGGTGAGGCTCATCACACCGGAGGGCCCGGAGGGCGCGGCCGTAACTCCCAACGTGACCAGACCGCCGGGCCTCCAGGTGTGGAACAGCGGTCCCATACAGGCCGACTACGAGTGCGACTACGGCGATCCGAACGAGTTGCTGAAGCCCATCCGCATCGTGGCCCCGCGCGGCGGAGCCGGCTCGGGCAAGGTGGTGGTGGGCTCCAAGGAGGTGATCGCGGGCCTGCGGGCCGGGGTGAGCGGGCTTGCACGCGAAGACGGCGCCGGCGCCATTCCAGCCTCCGCTCTCCAGGTCCGTTACGCGCTGCCCACAGTGATCGGACCGGCCTACTATTTCCCCGGCCAGGGCAGGGCGTGGCGCTGCGAGGCGCTGGACGAGGTGCCCCCCGAGGAGGCACCGCTGCGCTACGCCAATATCCTCACCTGGACGCAGCGCAAGTCCCTCGAAGGGGCGGTCGTTGCCGTGTGGGTTACTGTGGAGGTCCCCCCGGACGCCGCGCCGGGCGACTACGCCGGCACGCTCACCATCACGCCCCCGGCCGCCGCGCCCATATCGGTGCCCGTCGAGCTGCAGGTGTGCCCCTGGAGGGTGCCCGATCCGTCCGAGTACCACGTCTTCGTGGACGTGGTGCAGTCCCCCGAATCCACCGCGCTGCGATACGAGCTGCCGCTCTGGTCGGAGGAGCACTGGCGGCTGGTGGCGAAGTCGCTGAGGCTGCTGGGGCAGATCGGCAACAAGGTGTGCTACGTGCCCCTCATCTGCGACACCAACCAGGGCAACGCTGAAAGCATGGTGCGCTGGATCAAGCGGCCCGACGGGACCTACGCCCACGACTTCAGCATCATGGACAAGTACCTGGACCTGGTGACGGAGCATCAGGGCCCGCCGTCGGTGGTGTGCATCTATGTGTGGGACACGTATCTGGAGGGCGGCCTGTCCGGGCGCCACCCGGGCGGCGAGGAGATAGTCGAGGTGCGCAAGGAGCAGATGGAGAACGGCCCCCTGGTGAGCATGTTGGAAGAAGCCGGCGGCACGGTGGAGAAGGTGGCCCTGCCGCGCTACAGCGAGGCGCAGAGCCGGGCGCTGTGGGAGCCGCTACTGAAGGAGGTGCGCCGACGGATGGAGGAGCGCGGCCTGGCCGAGGCTATGATGTGGGGATACGCAACCGACCACATGCCCACTCCGGAGGTGGTGGCGCACTTCGAGGCGATCCTGCCGGGCGTCCGGTGGGTCTGCTGCGCCCACAACGCCTTCAAGACCATGCAGATAAGCCACGTGCCGGTCGGGTTTGCCATCGGCCCGTATGCCTGGAAGATGACGCTGTTCGGCGTAGACCCATCGCTGGAGCGGATGCAGGGCTGGAAGGGCGAGAACCTGATCTGCCACTTCCCCCGTCGCCTCTGGGACAGGTTCTGCCATACCACCTACCGGTTCATCGGCGAGATGAACGCCACGGGCAAGCGGCGGGGATTTGCGCGCCTGGGCGGGGACTTCTTGGCAGTGGGCACCGACAGGCGCGGTCGCCGCGTGGGGACACTCGCAGGGCGGTTCCCGAAGACCTCGTGGCGGCAGCTCAACATCCTCACCAGCCTGCTGGAGCCCGGACAGGAGGGCCCGGTCGCCACGGCGCGCTTCGAGATGCTGCGCGAGGGGCTCCAGGAGTGCGAGGCGCGCATCTTCATCGAGCAGGCCCTGGGGGATGAGGGCAAGCGCGCGCAGTTGGGAGAGGACCTGGCGGGCCGGTGTCAAGACCTGCTGGACGAACGCGCGCGCAACATGTTCCGGGCCGTCAGCACCCTCTGGGCCAAGGCCGGCACAGCCGTAAGGTGCTGCTACTTCGGGACTTCATGGTGGAACTGGCCGCCCATCATAGGCAGCCACTGGTTTGCCAGTTCCGACTGGCAGGCCGAAACCGCCCGGCTCTACGAAGCCGCAGCCGAGGTGGAAGCGAAACTGCCGGAAAGCCGCGCGCAGCAGTGAGCGGAGGAGTCCGTGAGCGACCCGAACGGACCAGAACGAGACCGGCAAGGACCACGACGCGGGACAAAAGGTCCGCGGTGTTGTAAAGGGCCCCTGCCCTGAGTGTGAGCAGATCATACTGAAGGACACGCTCGTCTGCCCGCGTTGCGGCTACCAGCGTCGCTTCGACCAGAAGCAATACGACATGCTCATGCGGTGCTCGGAGGCGCAGGACATCTCGGAATGGAATCAATGGGTACATGATCACGCCGGTGAGGCCCGTCAGCTGGAGGCCGCATCCCTTCGGAGGGCCAACCTGCAAGGCGCACAGTTGTCGCAGGCCAACCTGCAAGGCGCGTACCTGTGGGGGGCAAACCTGATGGGTGCCACGGCATATCTGGCGCACGTGGACGGAGGCACCGTGATTTCGGATTGCCGCGTGGACGATAGGACGGACTTCACGGGCGTGGGCCTGGCCTCGGCCCGCGTACAGCCCCGCACCAGAGCCCAGTTGGAGTACAACGTCCGGCGTTTCGGTTGGCGCGACTGGTACAAGTCTCATGCCTTGCTCGCACTTGCTACGAGGCCATTCTGGTGGGTCTCCGACTATGGCCGGTCCACATGTCGGATCCTGCTTGTGTTCGCTCTGCTTTCCGTGGCCTTTGCGGCGGTCTACTGGGTATGGGCGCTCGTGGCGCCGCCGGGCGTGGTCCAGAACCTGACCGGGGCGCCTGGAGAGACGGTATCAGTCGAGGTACCCTCCTACGTCGTGCCTTTCCGAGCACTATACTTCTCTTTCGTGACGATGACGACTCTCGGCTTCGGGGATATGCATGCCCATCCCGACAGCCTCGCCGGCCACATCCTCCTGTCGCTGGAAGTGCTACTCGGCTACGTCCTACTCGGAGCCCTGATTACTCGATTCGCCATCATGTTCCAGGGCGTGGCCGTGCCGTGGGACAGGTCGCCACCACGCCGAAGAAGAACCTGATGAATAGCGGTGGCAGTGCCCCCCCGAAAGAACCGGGGTAACGGAGGCCACGTCTTATTCGAGTGCCCAATAGAGGTCCGTGAGCGCGTCCCCAATGCCCGCATGTGTAAGGTCTTCAGGTGTGGAACTCAAGGCGGAATGCGGCGGAGCCTCGCTACCAACACGCTCGTCCTCGTGTCCGATCCGACGAAGGGGCTGTACGAGGCCGCAGCCGAGGTGGAGGCAAAACTGCACTGAAGCCGCGCGAAGCACTGAGCGGAGTTCTGCCAGCCGGTCGGCCTCATTGAGCTACTTGCCAGGCGGGGCAAATGTGTCCACGTCATGGACATATATCGCGCGATGTGTCCAATATTCGCCGAAAATGGACGCATTTCTCGAACGCGTCCACGACGTGGACATGTTATCCTTTGAGCAGGTCAAGCAGCTTTGGGTTAACGTAAATCCTTTCTCTACCAACCTTTGCAGACTCCAGAACCCCTGCCTTTTCGAGTTCCCGCAGGTAGGCCGACGCGGTCTTCCGTTCTGCTATCCCAGCCTGGACGACGTATGCGATCTTACAGTAAGGCTGGAAGAAGATTAGCTCGACCAGTTCCTTGGAGTAGACGTTCCCCCGAAGCTTCTCCCGGCAGAACTCAACCGTGCTGTCCAGCAAGGAACGGATAGCCAGAACCTTTTGGCACGTCCATCGCGCAGTTTCCTCGATTGCTGCCAGCATGTATAGAATCCAGTCCTCCCACGCCTTATCTTCCGTGACTGCACGCAAAAGCTGATAGTACTCGGTCTTGTGCATGATAATATAGCGGCTGAGGTAAAGGACGGGGAGGCGCAACAGGCCCTCTTGCACGAGATACAGAATGTTCAGGATGCGGCCCGTGCGTCCGTTGCCATCATGAAACGGGTGAATAGCCTCGAACTGGTAATGAATAACGGCCATCCGAATAAGCGGATCGAGCCCGTTATCGATATGAATGAACTCCTCGAGGTTGGCAAGCTTGTCGCGAATGAGGGGCTCGCCGACGGGAGGAGTATAGAGCACTTCGCCTGTAGCTGGATTCGAGATCCTGGTTCCGGGGATCTTCCGGATTTCGACGGGCGTGTCAAGAAGGGCGCTGCAGACCCCAATAAGCAGGTTCGTTGAGAGGGGACGCTTCGCAAGCACATCATATCCTCTCTTCAACGCTGTCCGGTATCGAAGGACTTCTTTGGTCTGGGGGTCGACGGGGGCATCCTTGCTCACCGCCGCCTTGAACAACTTATCGTCCGTGGTGACGATATTTTCGATCTCCGAGCTCAGTCTGCCTTCCTGGAGCGGAATAGAGTTGATAAGGATGCGCTGATTAGGGATCCGATCGCCGGCCCCCTTGAGTTCCGCAAGGGCACGGCTGGCTGATATGCATTCTTTCAGGATAGGCTTCGTCTGGAGGTCTGCTGTAGGGGGCAGCGAAGCGAGCTCGTTGTATGGTCCTGTTGGATCAAAAGCCATAGCCCAGTCCCTCCAAGTTTTTACGGATGTCCGCCCACAGCTTCTCCTTGAAGCCCAGATTGGGGGCGCTGTCTTGCCCGGAGCGCTTCTTCCTGGCGCGTTTGGCCATATCCCGGCCCCCTCCTGGCACTAACGCAGGGCGGACGGTCGGATTATACCAATCTGCATCAGAATAGCCAGTCAGAATGCCGGTCTTAGGCTCTGCCAAGAGGCTTCACAATGGCGGCGGCCTCCGGGCGACATACTGCGCGTAGCAAGCCATTATGCCTTGATTATGCCACGGAATTGCCTCTTTGTGCGGGCTCGTGCGTGCCGGGTAGCGTTTGAGCGCCCTGGACGGACACACCGTCCGCGACGAACGACTATAATGCTCTTACCATGGAAAGCGATTATTCCACCTGGCCGCCCTTCGACGACGAGGAGGAGCGGCAGCACTCGCCGCGCCTGCGTAAGTCCTTGCAGAGCGGTATCTTAAAGCTCATCCACGAGATCGAGCGGCTCCAGGCGAACGCTGCGGGCGAAAAAGGACACCCCGTCCACGTCCTGGACTCGAACTCCGGCTGACGTAAGCTCTTTGAGAGACAGGTTTTGGCGCATTGCGGACGGGTCGGAATGCGCCGCGATAGCGGCCAAATACGGCCAAATCCGGCCAAGAACGGACAAGGCGCTTAGAGGCCTCAGCAAAACGGATTCACCGCCGAGGTGGGTTCTGTTAGGCGTTCGCTGCGTTGAGAAGCTCCACGATCAGCGTGGGTGGTGGACGAATCGCCGCCAAAGTAGTCATTCTGAGTCCGCCTGTCTGTTTCGCGGACGAAGAATCTCGACGTTCGGCGTCCCAAGCGAACAGACACGACGAGATTCTTCCTCGCCGCTTCGCGGCAAGCTCGTCAGAATGACATCATAACCTTCATCCCGTTACTCAACAAAGAGCTTTTCAACGGAGCATTAGGCGTTCTGAGCTCAGCAGATGCGCAGCAAGGGTCTGGAAATGAAGGCGAACGGAATGACGATCAGCAGATACCCGATGAGCCAGGCGTTCACGATGAACATCTTCTGGCCGGCATACGGCCCGAATATCGTCCAGCCCAGAAGCGTCCATCCGGGCGCCCTGACGTCCCAGTCCCCTATCACCCCGAACGGATGGTACTTGTGTTCTTGAAGCCTGTATTCGAAGACCTCTTCGTTCTCGGGACCATATCGCGTTATGGGCCCGGTGTATCTGAGTCCGTCCGCGCAAAGTTCGTGCTCGATGATCTTGCCCTTGCAGCGGAACCGAAGCGCGTACGGCTCGTCCCGCTTCTGCGCGCTGAGCGTCCAGTCGGCCCGGCCGGCCACCACGGTCAGTCCGTCCGGGGCGTAGTCGTCCTCTACGCGGCGGATCAGACCGTTGCTGACTCTCACGCCACCTTCGGGCGGCAGCATGTGGACGAGATCCGTTATCGCCTCCGCCGGGAAATACATCCTCAGCGTGATCCCCTCCCCGGGATCGGGCGTATGGTAGGCGATGCGGGCGAAGGTCCACACGGCGATCAGCGCAATCGGGAGGACCGACGCCAGCAGCGGCCATCCCTCCTGCCTGACGGCCTTGAGCCCGATCTGGCCGATGGTGGTCCGGTGGCGTTTCTGGGCATCCTTGTCGCCCCTTTTCTTGGCCTCGCGAAGCAGCTCCTTCTGACGCTTCTTGTCATGCTTGCAGCGCCTCAGCAGCCCCTGGTCGGTGGTCTTGACGCGCACCAACGTCAGCACCAGGGCCGTGGCAATCGCCACGATGAGGAGCGCCGCATCGCGCGGCAGGTGCAGCATCCAACCCATGACGGGATCCGTAACAGCAAGGACAATCTTGTTTATTGTGTCAAACATCCCGTTCTTCCGCGATGATTGTGATGTGCCCGCGGTCCCCATCCACGCGGATTCTTGCGCCGTCCTCGATGATGCTCGTGACATCGGCGCACGCCACGGCAGGGATGCCGAAATCCCGCGCCGTGATGGCCCCGTGGGAGAGCACCCCGCCCCGCTCCACGACGAGGCCCTTGATCCGCGTGAAAAGCGCCGTCCAGCTCGGATCCGTGGACGGGCAGACCAGGACGCAGTCCTTGCGCAGGTCTCCGGCCTCGTCCGGGTGATGGACGATGCGGGCCGTGCCCACGAACACACCCGCCGACAGCGGCACGGCGTCCATCTCCCCGGCGTCCGGGAACTGCCGCGGCAGGCCGAGATCGTCCAGCACTGCGGAGTCCACAACGTCCGGCAGGTCCAGCCTCTGCTGGCTCTTCCACCGGACTCTGCGCTTACCGATCCTCTCCGTCAGCTCTTCCCGCTCCCGCTCCAAGCATCCGAGTTCGTCCAGGTGCAGGAAGAACACATCGTCGCCTGTCCCGAGACGCCGGCCGACCTCCAGCAGTGCCAGCCTGATCAACTCGTACCCCATCATAAGGTAGTGCTTGCCGATCTCGCGGTAGGGCAGAAGTTCCTGCGCCTCCTTTGCCATGGATTCGAGCCCCTCCCGGAAGCAGCTTCCGCCGCATTCTTCGAGCAGCTCGGGCAGCCTGCTCATGGCCTCTTCGCGCATCCGGGCACTCTTTCGGTGCAGCACCTCGGGAGATCGCTCCTCGCCCGGCTCGCCGGCGCGGCCCATCCGGTCGAGGAAGGAGGGATCTTCGCGGTAGCGCGGGTTGGCCAGCTCCATCTCTTCCACTGCGCGGTGGCCGTACTTCTCCAGGAACGCCTCCCGGCTCTGCTCGCCGCGCGCAACGCCGTACTGCATGGCGTTCTGCTCGACGGTGGTGTTGCCCTCCAGGCCGCTCGTAAGCACCTGGGTCAGGCGCTGGCCCTCGGACGCCCCCATCAGTTGAGCAAGCCCGCTTTCCAACTGCGCGCGCGCGATGCCGCCGAAGTAGCCGGGCTTGAGCGATTCCTTGCCGAAGTCGTGCATGACCCGGGCGACGCGGTCATGGACCTCCCGGACAAGGGCCTCCGTGCCCAGTTCCGAAAGGTCCTGCTCCCTCTTCTCCCGCACGTATTCCAGGTACGGCGGCAGGACCGCCTCGCGGAAGCGCCGGACCGCCTCGCGGCGCGCCTTCTTCGTGAGCGACCGGGAGCGGATCATGCCCCACAGCGTGGCCGGCAGCCTGAGCAGGAACTTCTGGTCCGCGCGGGCGGCGTCGAACTTGGCCGGCGCCGCCTCCAGGACAGCCGGGTTCTCCAGTATCTCGTCGCTGTCGTACTTGACGGGCAGGCCCTCCCAGAACAGTTCGGAGGCGCGGTCGGGGTCCGTGTAAATCCGGCCGCAGATCAACTCCAGGAAACCCTCTTCACGCACCCGCCCGCTGGGCCGGTAGCCGAAATCCTTATACATCAGGCCGTACCCGCCGTCGCCGCTCATGAACTCCCGCATGATGTCCCAGGTCAGCGGCCTGGGCACCGGAAGCGTCTCGGCCAGGTTATGGACGATCCAGACGCGGTGGCCGTCGCCCACGGCGTCACGGAGCCGCGCAATCTCCTCCTTCCTGCCCTCTTCCGCATCGCGGGCCACGTCCAGACCGCGCACGGCCCGCGCTTGCAGCAGCGCGAACCTGCCGTGCTCAAGACCCCACTCGACATCCACCGGAAAGCCGAAATGCCTCTCCACGTCCAGGGCAAGACCTGCCAGCTCGTTGATCTGCGCATCGGTGAGCGATGCCGCCTGCGCGTCGGGCCGCTGCGCGTCCTCGCCGTCACCAAGGCCGAATACCGCACGCGCCTTGTTGCCGATCACCTTCTCCTTGACCTCGAGCGTCCCGGTGTCCAGCACGAAGCGGTCCGGCGTGACGTCTCCGCTCACAACGGACTCGCCCAAGCCGTAGGAGCTTTCGATGACGAGTTCGTTCGCGTTGGGCCGCAGCGGGTTGGCGGTGAAAGCGATGCCCGACACGCGGCTGTTGAACATGGCCTGAACGGTCACGGCGGTGCCTTCCAGGTGTCCCAGCCCGTGCGACTTCCGGTAGACGATGGCGCGCTCGTTGTGCCAGGAGTCGAACACCGCGTTCACGCATTCCTTCAGCGCGTCCCACGCGGTCTTCGGGAACGCCTTCCCCGTGCGCCGTTCGTAGAGCGCCATCCACGCCTCGGCGCGCCCCCTGTCGTCCGACGCGGAGGACGCCGCTCCCTCGTAGTCCGCCAGGGGGATGTCGGCCACGGTGTTGCCGAACTGCTGCACGAACGCCGCGTAGACCTGCCAGAACAGCCCCTTGTCGGCCACCTGGTCCGCCAGCGCGGGATGCAGACCGCAGTTCAGAATCGTGTCCATCATCCCGGGCATGGACTGCGCCGCCCCGGAGCGCACCGACACAAGGAGCGGACGCTTGCCCGTGCCGAACCGCCGGCCCGTGGACCTCTCCAGCCGGGCCATGTAAATGCGCACCCGCTCTTCAAGACCCTCGGGCCACCGGCCGCCGTGCTCGTGGTAGTGCCGGCAGCACGCGATGGAGATGGTGAAGCCCGGCGGCACCGGCAGGCCCGCCGCGCTCATGGCGGACAGGCTCGCCCCCTTGCCGCCGAGGACGTCCTTGCGGGAGGGGTCCCCTTCCGCCACCTTGTCTCCGAAGAAGTAGATCATCTGCCTTGCCAACGCGCTCACTCATCTGCCTCGGGTTTCAGACATATCAAGCCCCGTCTCTCGGTTGCGAACACCAGATGAGAATCAATCACTACCACAGGTGCCACGATCTTGCCCATCCAGCCGGTGAGACACCAGCGCGTGCTCTTGTCCTCCCCGGTGTTCAGGTCGTGGCGCCGCAGGTCGTTCTCCGTGAAGTACAGCACCTCGTCGCACGTCAGCACCGGCGGCAGGCCGGCAACCGCGCCCTGGATGGTCGTCGTGACTTCCCCCTTTTCCGGGTCCATCAGCACGGCCTGGCCGCCTTCGGTGGTGCAGGCCATCAAGGATCCGCTGAGGACCAGCCGGCTGGCAACCGGGCCGCATGGGATGTGCGTCCCTTCGCCCTGACCCACGAGACCGAAGCCCGCGACGCCGTCCGCAAGCCCCACCCACACGCGGTCCGCCGCGAATACGGGACCCGTCCTCGGTGCCGAGGACAGCGGCCGCGTCCACAGGCGGGCCCCGTTCATGGCGTCCAGAGCCGACAGGCGGGCGGGCCCGGTCTCCGCGACGAGCAAGATGTCCCCTACCAGGAACGGCATGCCCGTCACGCAGCCCGTCTCGGCGCTCCACAGTATCCCGGCCGCACCGCGCGCGGAGATATCCAGGCACGTGACGCCTTTCGTCTTGTCCGCAATGAACAGCCTGTCATAGGTGATGAAGAACTCGCCGCCAGCGCCATCGTCCACGGGCCGCGACCAGCGTTGAGCACCTGTGGCAGGATCCAGGCAATGCAACGCGCGGTCGGCATCCCCCGGCCGGCCGTCCACAAAGAACACGGCCTCCTCCGTGCCGGCAGCCGAAATGCGGACGGGGTTCTTCGATGGGGCCAGCCATTTCCGCACGGGCTTGTTGCTCAGTTCCTTTCCATGGTCCAGCCGCGCCAGGCCGTGCCTTTCGCCTTCCGACAAGCCGACGTAGTAGGCGCCCCCGATGCAGGCCACCGGGGCACGGCTGTCGGCCTTCGCGACGGAGTCCCCGTTCTCCCCGACATAACCCGTCCACGCATAGGATCCGCTCGCCGTCACCGCGCTGTCGTCCACCCAACCGCCCCTGCCGGGGCCGCCCAGCCCCCCCCGCCAGATGGGCGGCTTCACCTCCACGCCGGGACGGCCCACGCACATCAGGCCGTTGTCGGTCGTGCCGACGTAGACGTGCCCCATGGCCACGGCCGGCGAACTCTTCGACGCGGAGCCCAGAGACACCTTCCACACCGGCGTTATCCTTTCCCTGTCCAGTCCGAGCAGGACGCCGGCCGAGGTGACGGCGTAGACGTAGTCCCGGCCCACGGAGGGCGAGCTGACGATGGCCCCGTGCGCGTTCCAGGGCCTGCCCACCATCTCGCCCGTCTTCGCATCCACACAGTAGAAGTGCTTGTCCCACGAGCCGAAGAACAGCCTGCCGTCAGCCTCGGCGACCGTGGCCAGAACGGTTCGCTCCGTCTCGAAACGCCACTCCATCTCGCGCGTCGCCAGGTCCACACACCAGACCTCGCCACCTTTTACTATGTGGGCAACCGCCTTCTCCGCTTCCTCGGCGCTGACGCCTTTCTGGAGCAGAGCCGCACGCCTGATCTCCTTCACTTTCTCGGCCGTGTTGACGAAGTCGCCGTGCCCCATGCCGAAGAATATCTTCCCATCCGCGATAGTGGGACTGGAGAACACGGGGGAGGGGGTTTCGATGCGCCACTGCTCCTGGCCCGTGTTTGCGTCCACGCAGACCACCGCCTGCCCCCCGATGCCGAGGCTGAAGTACAGCTTGCCTTCGTGGTACACGGGCGAGGTCTCGCAGTCCGGGTACTTCTCGCCTTCCGCGTGCCACAGCACCCTGGCCGCTCCGTTGCCGTCGCCCTCCACGTCGAAGCAGTACATGCCGTCGTCGCCGGCGCCGATGAAGACTTTGCCGTCCGCTATGCAGGGCGACGATTCAACGTGACTCTTGGTGCGGTGAGACCACAGCTTGACGCCCCTTTTCCGGTTGGCGCTTTCCTCGACGTCCAGACAGTACACCCGTGCGTCCGCGGTGGTGTGCAGACCTTCGCCAACCGCCAGGTACTTGCCCGACACCGCCGGCGACGAGAACGTGGCGCGGTAACCTTCTTCCTTGAACTCCCACGCAAGCTCACCGGTCTGCGCGTCCAGGCAGGCGATAGCACCTTTCGTCGCATACAGCCCGGGCTTGGCGCTGGTTGCATAGACGCGGTTCCCCACCACCGTGGGCGACGAGTAGTACGACTTGATGCCGTCCTTCGAGAACTTCCACACCACCTTCCCGTGTGCGGGCTCCTCGACGTCCCCCAGCACTGCGCCTCGGCGCGACGTGCCGCCCCGCCACATGGACCAGTCCGTCCCCGCCTCAGCCACACCCACGTCCCCCGTCGCGCCTGGGAACGCCACCCCCCCCAGATGCGCCAGCCCCAGACCGCCATGCTCGCGCAGGCGAACCGCCGGAGCAGCCTGGGCCATCGCCGCAGTGGTAACCATTCCGGGACCCATATCCTCGCGCTTGATTTCGGTGACCATGGCTGATTGATTCTTGGAAACTTCCGGTGTTCTCGCCGCCCGAATCTCGACTACTTCAGCGTCTTGACTCTCTTCTTGTTCGCCTGAATCAACTTAGTCGGCACGGGCCGG
>DAOVRD010000066.1 GCA_030628375.1 Planctomycetota bacterium | reverse complement strand
GAGGAAGTCGAAAGGCTTCGTGAGACCTACGGGAAGTTTCACAAGACGATTGCACTTCTGCCGAACCCCGACGCCTTTGTCACCTCCGCACCGATGAAAGGGCTGGACTACTTGGAAGAGTGGGCGACGGCGTTCTCCTGATTCCTGAGTTCGCTGGTACCGTGCCAGGGGTTCGCTGGGCGGGAAGCGGCGATTCTCAATGATGAATGCTGAATTATGAATGCGGAATGCTGAAGGACGGGACTGCCTGAGCGACAGATGGGTAGCCGGGAGGGGGTCAGAGGGCTTCGTGTTCGGTCACTTTCCAGCCCCGGGGGCCCTGCCGGAACGTGAAGCGCCATCGCACGCCCATGGCGTAGAGGCCGGACGCCTCCTCCAGCCGGCAGACGGCGGTGGCCGCGCCATCCTCGACCTTGAGCGACTGGAACTTGGTCACCTTCATGCCCATGCTCTTCTGGGCCAGGTAGCTGGTGATGGCCGCCTGGAACGGCGCCGTGTCCGCCGTCACCTCTTCCTTGCCGCAGCCGGTTGCGCAGAGCAGCAGCACGCCGGCCAGCGAGACTGTCGCCAACGCCCTCACGTTCTCTCTCTCCCAGAAGGGGGAAGCGTCCTCGCCCCCTATCTACCGCATCCGCCCGCCTGCGAGAGAGCGCGAGTTCTCCGTAGTCAGGCTGCTCTGTAAGAACCCTCTTCTCGGTAGCCCCCGGCGTCTCGCCGGGGGGCCATGAGTCCCCCAGCGCCGGGCGAGACGCCCGGCCTACCCGCGAGAAAGGGCCCACCTCCGCTGAAGCTTCGGCGGACGGGTCGGAGGATTGGCCTGATGGTTTATTCGTCGAAGGCGGAGTCGAAGGCGATGTCGCTGGGCGGGAAATCCACCGACTTGACGAACTCGCACGCTTCCTCTGCACCGTGCTCGCGGTCCATGCCGCTGTCCTCCCACTCCACCGACAGCGGCCCCTGGTAGTTGATGCGGTTCAGCTCGCGCATCACCTCCTCGAAGTCCACGTCGCCGCGGCCCAGGCTGCGGAAGTCCCACCCGCGGTCCGCCTCGCCGAAGTTCAGGTGGGACGACAGGATGCCCTCGCGCCCGTTGAGCGTGACGGCGCAGTCCTTCATGTGCACGTGGTAGATGCGGTCCGGGAACGTCTTGATAAACAGGGCCGGGTCCACGCCTTGCCACTGGAGGTGGCTGGGGTCGAAGTTGAAGCCGAATTCCTCGCGCCAATCCAGCGCATCCAGCGCGCGCTCGGCGGACACGATGTCGAAGGCGATCTCGGTCGGATGGACCTCGAGCGCAAACTTGACGCCGCACTCCGCGTAGACGTCCATGATCGGGTTCCAGCGCTCGGCCAGCAGCTCGAAGCCTTCCTCGATCGTCGCGGGGCTCACCGGCGGGAAGGGGTAGATGAGGTGCCAGATGGAGCTGCCGGTGAAGCCGTTGACCACGCCGATGCCCATGTTCTTGGCGGCCCGGGCGGAGTTCTTCACGGTCTCGATGCCCCACTGGCGCATCTTGTCGAAATCGCCGGCGATGTCTTCAGGCACAAAACCGTTGTGGCGTTCGTCCAGGTTATCCAGGACGAGTTGGCCGGCCAGGTGGGTGCTGATGGCCCAGCACTGCAGGCCGAACTCTTCGAGGAGCGCCTTGCGTTCGTTGCAGTATTCGACGCTTTCGGCGCCCCGCCCGGGATCGAAATGATCGCCCCAGCATGCCAGTTCCAGCCCGTCGTAACCCCAGTCGCTGGCTCTCTGGGCCAGGTCGCGCAGGGTCATGTCGGCCCATTGGCCGGTGAAGAGCGTTACGGGTCTTGCCATTTGCGCTTCTCCCAATCTGAGTTGCTAAGGGCTCCCCACAGACAATAACCTAAAGCGACTGTTGGGGAATGATTGCCTTACGCGTCCCAGTCTGCGTGAATCTGCGTCTACTGTTCCCTACTTTTTCTCCGTGGCCTCCGTGTCTCCGTGGTGGGTGCGGTCACACCTTCGGGACGCGGGTCCACTTGCGCGTCTTGGCGGACCGCGCCACCGCGTCCAGCACGGCCTGGCACTTGAGTCCGTCGCGGAAGCTGGGCACGGGCTGGCGGTTCTCGGCGATGGCGGTGAGCATTTCCTTGACTTCGTTCACGAAGCACTCGCCGTAACCGATGATGTGGCCGTCGGGCCACCATGCCTGCCAGTTCGGCGTCTCCGGATGGGTGGCGAGGACCTTGCGGAAGCCCTGTTTGCTCCCTCCGCCCGCCTTCCAGTACTCCAGGTAGTTCATATCCTCGAAGGTCCACCCGATGGAGGCTTTCGAGCCGTTGATCTGCCAGGAGTGGAAGTTCTTGCGCCCGCCCGCGAAGCGGGTGGCTTCAAAGGTGCCGACCACGCCGTTGGTGAACCGGGCGCACCAGTAGGCGGCGTCATCCACGGTGACACGGCCCTTCTTTGCAGCCCTGCCGCCTACGGCCCGTTCCTTGCCCCGCTCGGCCAACGTCGTCTGGACCGGCCTTTGCTTGATGAAGGTCTTCAGGTCGCCGGACACCTCGCTGATGTTGCCGACCAGGTAGAGGGCCATGTCGGCGATATGGGCACCCAGGTCGCCCAGGGCGCCGCTGCCGGCCAACGGCTTCTGCAAGCGCCAGACCAGCGGGAAATCGGGGTCCATGATCCAGTCCTGCAGGTAGACGGCGCGGAAATGGTAGATCTCGCCAAGCTCGCCGGCCTCGATCATCTGCTTGGCGAGTTGGACGGCGGGGGCCTGGCGGTAGGTGAACCCGCACATGGCCTTAACGCGGGCCTTCTGGATCGCCTTCACCATGATCTTGGCGGAGGTCAGGCTGTTTGCGAGGGGCTTTTCGCACAGGATGGCCTTGCCGGCCTTGGCCGCCGCGAGGGCCTGCTCTTCGTGCACGAAGTTGGGCGTGCTGATGTCTATCAGGTCTATGTCGTCGCGCTCGATGAGCCTGCGCCAGTCGGTCTCGTACTCCTGCCATCCGAGCGCCTTGGCCGTCGCTTTGACTATCCTCTTCGGCTCGGTTCCGGAGATGCACTTCATGACGACCTTGACGGGTGGGTTCCACATCTCATTGACGTTGCGGTACCCGAAGCTGTGGGCCTTGCCCATGAAGCCGCACCCTAACAGTCCCACGTTCACCACCTTCTTTGCCACGGCACGACTCCTTTCCGCGTGAGTCTCCATGAATCGCCTACGACGACCGCTCGCTGGCAGCCCCCGTCGACCGAGGCAGTCGCCCTTTGTAGCGGAGTCAAGTTGAAAAATCAAGGTTAACGCTCTCTCCGAGCACGCCGCCACGGGCTAGGGCCTGTCGGGTCTGAGGACTTCCCAGAACTCGCTGTCGAGCGCCGTGATCGTCAGGTAGCCGCGGCCGTAACATTCGTCCTTGAACTGCTCATACTTCGCGGCGTAAGCCGCCAGCCGATCCACCCGCGGCTCCACCGCCCGCTCGACGTGAACCATGGCGCCCCCGGCTTCGTTGACGCTCCCATAGCGCTCCAGCGAAGCGGCCAGTATGGCGGCTCCCATTGCGGCACCGGTGGCTGCGCTGCCACGGGTGCATAGAACGGCTTTGTTCAATGTGTCTGCACGTATCTGGCACCATGCCTCGCTGCGGGCACCGCCGCCGGCTGAGAAAATGGTGTCGCCTATCTCTGCGCCCAGTTCCTCAAGTGTCTCGAATGCCAGGCGCTCCAGGCAGGCGACGCCCTCCAGGTAGGCGGCGAAGAGTTCATCCCTGTCGCGCGGTGTCCCCAGCACAAAGCCCACGGCTTCCGGGGCAAGGAACGGGAAGCGTTCGCCCTTCCCGGTCAGGGGATAGGCCACCAGGCTGGTGGGGCTGTTATCGAGCGCGCGTGCGCCTCTCTGCTCGGTCTCTTCCGGGCCGAACTCGACGGCCAGGCATTCGGCGCCCGTATTGCTGGCCCCGCCCGGAAGCCACCAGCCGGCCGGATGGCGATGGCAGTAGACGCGTCCCAGCGGGTCGAGCAGCAGGTCGCGACTGACGCCCTTGACGACCAGGGTCGTACCGATCGTGGTGTTGTACTGACCGGGCGCGACGGCGCCGCTGGCGATCTGTGACGCGCACCCGTCGGTCATGCCGGCCGCTACGGGGGTTCCGGCGGACAGGCCGAGTTCCTCGCAGCGCTCGGCCGTCAGATGGCCGGCCAGAGTGCCGGGCTTCTGCACAATCGGGAACAGGGAGAGCGATAAACCGAGTTCGTCCTCGATGAAGTCCGGCCAGGACTCGTCCAGCAGATCGTAGCCCCACTTGAGCACGTTGGTCTGGTCGGAGCGGCGCCAGTTGCCCGTCAGCCATCCGATGACGTAGTCGGTCGGGCTGAGGAAAAGGTCGGCCCGGGCGTACACCTCCGGCCGCTGGCGCTGTATCCACAGTATCTTGGGCAGGGCGAACGAGGGGGTGAAGCGATAGCCAAGCCGCGCGGCCAGCCCGGTGCCGGCCTTCTGCACGGTCGTGGCCTCTGCGCCGCTGCGTGAGTCGTTGTACATGATGGCGGGCATAAGGGGCCTGTGCGCGGCGTCGAGCACGCACACGCTGCCGCTGGTGCTCGTCACGCCGACGGCCGATACTTGCCCGCCGTCCAGCCCCTTGAGGGCCTGCCCCAGCGCCTCTTTGACGCCGTCGGTCCATGCGGTCGGGCCCTGTTCGAACCATCCCTCGGGCAGGTCCTTCGGCGGCGGGCCGAAGGTGGACCGGCCCTGGCCGAGCAACTCGCCTTCCTCCCCCACCAGACCGCAGCGTGCGCCCTGGGTTCCGACGTCTATCCCGCAGAAGACCATCGCCGTTCTCCTTTGGCCCTTAGTGCCAGGAGGACAGAGACTGGAGCCGACACGACGGCCCGTGACCGGGCGATCGGTAGATAGTATAGCATCACCGCACGCGTTGCGCTGGCGGATATGCGTCGGGTTCACTGCGTAAGGTCGCCAGCAGCGCTTTCAGATCGCAGTTGTTCCTTACGAAGACGACCACGGAGTTGTTGGCGAGCTTGACGCTGGTCAGGGGCGCATCACCGCGCCGGGCCAGTGCCGTCCGGGCCTCCTGCGGGAGGCCTTCGCCGGCGTCATTGTCAGTTACGACCCAGACGAGGGAGGGCGGATTCCGGGTGCCCTCGTCCAGGTCCGGGAAGGTGCGCGAGACGGGCATCGTCTTGCCGGTCGCCGCTTCGATGGCCTTCTGGAAGGCGGCTGCCGTCTTCCAGGAAGCTTCGCCGTCCGGCGCCGCAACGGCCCAGCGCAGTCGGCCCGCGTCCGCCAGCGGAATGCGCTGCCAGTAGAGCTGCCCGGACCCGCCGGCAGGCGTTGCGACGTTGATCCGGTCGGCCAGCTCAAGCACGTGCTCTCGGGCCGCGTTGAACTGAGCGATGGTCAGTTCTGCATTTCCCTGGGTCGGTGCGACCCGGTAGAGGCGGCGGAACGGTCTACGCTGCGCTTTGAGGACAAGCTCGCACGTGTCGTCCGTCCCGACGATCCGGTCGAGTTCCTGGCGAAGGAGCAGCACCTGAGCCATTCCTGGGCCTCCTTCGGAGTCGGCCTCTGCAAAGCGGCATGCTTGCCGCCACAGCGCGACCTCCTGCCGGGCGTCCCGAAGGATGTGCCAGAGCACCAACTGTCGGTCTATGTGCTTTGGGGGCGATGGGTAGGACACCGCCGCCCCGGCCAGTCCCTGCCAGGCCGCCGCCCAGAGCGCGCTTCGCACTTCGGTGGTGGCGCGCTGCCAGTTGCCCCCGTCCAGGTCCAGGTAGAGCCACACGTATTCCCGACCGTCCATCTCTCCGGACTCCATCATCTGGGCGACCAGTCCCGGCTGGCATCCGTCCTTGACGAGCCAGAAGGGGAAGAACCCCCGCTGAAACAGGAGTTCCCGCCGCACGCCGGCAAGCCGTTCGCACAGCAGGGCCGGCGCGAAGCCAGCCTGAGCCGCGGCTCTTGCCGCTCCCGGGGAGGCGCCGCCGGCCCCCAGGAGCCAGAGGGGGCGGGGGTGCGGCAGCAGCATCAGACCGGGCGGCCCGTCCCCGGGGAGCGACCCTTGCGGGCTGCTGAAGGCCAGGAAACGGAAGTGCCGTCGCTGTGCTTCACGGCCCGCCGCCGCCATCGTCCCGGCGTCCGGACCGACGCCGGCCGCTGCCGTCAATCCCGTCACGCCGTAATCCGCCAGCTTCGCAAGGACAGGCTCTGACAGGGGCTGCGTTGACCCATCGCCCACGTGCCAGAGGCCGAACGGGTCGCCTTGCGTGCCGGCCATGCTTACCACGCGCAGGGAGATCGGTATTTCGCTCATGACTGATTGGGCGGTGACAACCAGCCTTCCGGCGTACTGTCCTGCCCTGAGCTGCCCGGCGTCCGCCGTGAGGGCGAGCCATGCGGTCTCGTTCTCTTCCAGGGAGGTCTCCATCAGGGGACTGAGATAGGCGGGCGCGGATCCGTTATCCCGGACCTGCCACATGTAGACGGCGGCAGCCGGGATGGATTCGACCCCGCGGGTCTGCGACGCAACGCCGGCCAGGGCAAAGCGGAGTTTCTCAAAGCGACGCAGCGCCTTTACACCCAGAAAGACCGTTCTTCTCCCGCCCTCTGCCAGGGTCAACTCGAGTTTCTGCAGCGGGGTGCGGGCGGGCGCCCCGTCGAATTCCCACATCAACAAGCCGCGCTCTTGCTGCGCCGGGCTCAGCAGGATCGAGCTTCCCGGTGCGGGGGGCTTCGGCCCTTCGAGCGGCTGCAGTCGCGGCGCCCCGAGTTGCTGAGGCGCGACGGGGGGATCGGCGCCGGTGTGCCTCACGGGCAGGGCGAACTGACCCAGTCTCGCCCCGTTGCTGTAGACCTCGTGCAAAAGCCAGGCGGGCTCGCCGGTCCGCGTCGAGTACGGAGTTTCGCCGGCGCTGCGACGACCGGGCATGACCGCGTCCAGCAGGAGCGGATCGCAGGGATCGAGTTCGCGCCCGGACTCGCCGTAGGTGCGCGTGATGACCGAGACCTCGTGCAACTCCTCCTGTAGGGGCATGAGTCCGATGCGTATCGCGAACGGCTCGGAGTCGAAGTCGAGCAGGCTGTCCGCGACGAACTGCTCGTTCAACTCGGCCACGGCGGCAAAGTCGCGCAGGGGGACTACAAGGGTTCTGGTAGTCATGCTATGTCCTGCGGGGATGCCGGGATACGACCAGCCGATGACCAGTCCGGGTCCCTCCGGCCGCAGTGGCTCAATGGTGCGCCGACCCGCGTCGCACAGCGCGAAGCCCAGCGCCCGGCGCGCTGCAGGCTCGGCAACCGCCATCCAGCGCAGAGCGGCGCTTGCAGGGGTCCCGCGTGCAATCGGGACACCCCGGCGCTGCAGTCGGGCCAGGAGAGCCTGCCCGGACAGCACTTCCGTGCCGAGCCCTCTGTCCAGACAGTAGAGTTCCCGCCCGGTGGCTTCTCCTCCGGCCGGCAGGGCAAGGTTCCGTATGGCCGGCGCCGCATCGCCCGTCAGCGCGAAGCGCGAACGATTCTGGAAGGTGTGGGTGACCACAAACCACGGGCGGGCTGCGTCGAACGTGTACTGGCGCACGATGCGCAGGTCGCCCGCGTCGGCGGCAAGCGTCAGCGAGACGCCGTCGCTCTGTCTGTTCTGTTCCAGGACTTCAAAACGGAAGTCCGCCGAGTGCACCTCCTCCATCAGGCCGCCGTGGCCGTCGAGACAGAGGGCCGTCATCTCCGCGCCGTCGTAGACCAGCGAGACGATCCTGCCGCCGGTGTCCGGCTGGATCTTGGCCTCGTAGAACGCGTTGCGCACGAGAAACTGCGTGCCTTCGCGCGTCAGCGTGATGCCGGCGTCTGCTCCGGCCGCCAGGAGCCCGTCCGTGCAGTGCAACATCGCAGCGCAGAGGGCAAGCGTGGCGGCGCTTTTCAACGCGGGCGTGATTCTGCACTGGCGGTTCGACGGTTGCATTGACCCTGACCCCTGCAAGAAGCGACCTGCCCCCATTTGGCGAGCCGCTGGCGTGCGTCAAGTATGATAACGCCGGGGCGTTGGCTCGGCAAGGGCCGCTTTATGCATAACCTTAATCGCGGGCACCTTTGCTCTGGCAGTCCCCGCCTCAAGACACCGGGAGCGGACCGCCTCGGCAGCCGTCAGACGGCGCGAAAAGGCGGCTCGACTTGTCTTTTGCCCTTGACAGGACGGTTTTTGCTGTTACTATCAGAGCCAAGTTGGGGTGAGCGACGTTTGTTGCCACGTTCGGTTCTTTTGATCCGCAGGAGGTTGACCTATGTGCATGAGTGCACCTGCCGCGAAGGAGATGCTGGTTGTTGGCACGAAGGTGAAGAATTATATCAAGAGCAAGGACGTGATGAGTTCGTCCGATGTTCTGGATGCTTTGAATGATGCGCTGTACACGCTGCTGGACAAGGCGGTGCAGCGGGCCCAGGCCAACGGCCGCAAGACCGTGCAGGGCCGCGACGTGTAGAGAGGGCCGTGGACTGCCGCGATTCGAATGCTGTCGGTAAGTCGTTGGTTGCGGGGGCAGGCGGTTAAGGCCCCGGCGTTGGTGAGATGAGGCTTCCTGGGTATTAGTAGAGAAGCCCCTTGCTGCTTTCCAGCAAGGGGCTTTTTCATTCCGGCGTCAGTCCAGTTCGCCCAGCGCCACGATGGAGCCTTTGGAATTGACGATGTAGAAGGCGGCTCTGGTCGGGTCGCCCGTTATCTCGCAGTCCACAGGCAGGGGATGGCGCCACATCTCTTTCCCCGTCTCCAGGCACAGGGCGACCACTGAATGGTCTTCGGTGAGGACGTAGGCGGTCGTTTCTCCCGCCGCCACCAGTTCGGTCGCCCCTTCGCACTCCCAGAGCGTTTGCATGTCGCCGCCGGCGGCGATGCTGATCAGGCTCGGTCGTGCGGTGAAGACCAGCACGTCCGTGCCGACCACGCGGGGCCGCCCGACGATGGAGGCACCGGCCATCATCTTCCACGTCGGCTCTCCATAGTCGGCTCTGAGCGAGTAGATGAAACCGCGATCGTCTCCCACGAAGAGGCGGTGTCCGAGAACGGCCACGCCCGAAGAGATCCGCGACGGCTCCCTCGGCTTCCACTTCCAGAGCACCAGGCCGTCCTCCGCCTGCACGGCGATCACCTTATCGTAACAGGCCGCCGCGAACACCCGGTCCTCGGCGATGACGGGCTCTTCGAGTATGGGCCCCTCCAGGGAAGTCAGCCAGCCCTTGCGGGGGGCGTCCAGCATCATGCGTCTCAGGTGTCCGTTGCCGCCCGCCAGGATGAGGCTGTCTCCGTAGACCTGCGGGGGAGTGAAAATGGCGAATCCCGGACGGTATGCCCCGCTCAGTCCGCCCGAGGCCGTGTCGAAGATGTAAAGGTTATTCTTGATAACAAGGTAGAGTCTCTGCCCCTGGGCTTTGGGAGCGCGCGTCAAGCGGTCTCCGAGGAGTCTCGTGGCTTTCCACGTTCCGTCCGACGATTTCAGGCAATGGAGTTCGCCGCCCTCCGCCTCGACTACCACAATGTTCCCTGTGCAGTAGATGTCCCGTAACGGTGCGTCGGTGCGTTTTCCCAGCTCCTGCCTCCACAAGAGCTTCAGCCCTTCCTGCTCGAGGTCGAAAAGGGCGTTCTCCGGCGACAGTTTGGAGATCGGTTTCGAAGCTGGCGCCGGGGCGGCGCAGGACGCCAGAATCAGAGGCGCAAGAAGCAGCATGCGCCAACAACACTTGCGCAGGACGATCTTCATGGTTGAACCTCCGCGCGAACTTACCAGGGCATCACGGTAGCGGCAGTTCGGAAACCGCACCCTCTACGACGGGCTTGCCGCCCAGAACTGTAACCTCTGGCAAAACGGCTGTCAAGCACAAGGTCGTGCCGGAGTCTGGTTCGCTGCGTGTTCGTTCCGCGGGGGCTCTCCACGGTGCAGGAGCTTGGCCACGTGATGGGGGCGTTGCGGCTCCCGTTAGGGGAGTCCCGTTGCATGGATTGCGACGGCGAACTGGCCCCGGTGGCCCTTGCCGAGGTGGCGCACGAGGTCCCCAGGAGGGCAAAGGGTGTGTGCAGCGAGTTCTTCCGCTGCCGGGGATGCGGCAAGCTCTACTGGCATGGCACGTCCTGGGAGCGCATCAAGGATCGCCTCGGGCGGGCCGCAGAGTTGGCCCGAGGGGGACCGATATCGTCCGAGGGGCCGACCGGCTGACCCGCGTCAACGCGCGCAGGCATTGGGAGTTCACTTGCCATGCCTCCTTCCTTGCGTGATAATACGGCGGTGAAGGTCAGTGTGGCTTCATAGCGTGGTCGGGCCTCCGTCGGGAGACGGTTCAGCAAGGGGATAACTGTGCGACGAGGGGAGTGACGCCCCGGGTTGGGCGCGCAGGCAACCAGATACGCCAATGGCACAAGAGCCACTTGAAGCCCCGAGGGACGATGCATTCCTGCCGGGCGAGATCGAAGCGCTGAAGAGACAGGTTGACGAGCTGTCGAATCAGCTTCGCCGGGCGGAGAAGCGCATACAGGCTCTTGGTGGCCAGTTGGATGAGGCGCCCGCCGCTCCGACCTCCAAGAGCGACCTCGAATTGAAGGTCCTGGCGGGGCAGCTTGAGCGTCAGGCCATGCTTCTTGAGCGGGACGAGCAGGTGGCCCGCGAGTTGCAGAAGAATCTCACGCCCGTTCTGGACGAAGAGCTGGAGGGCGTGAAGTTCGCTATCGAGACCAGATCGGGCACGCGGGTCGGGGGCGATTTCTACGACGTCATCAACCTTTCCGATAAGTTCGCTGCATTCGTCATTGCCGACGTTTCCGGCCATGGCCTGCCGGCGGCCGTCATCATGGCCACGGGGCGACTGGCGTTTCGAACTGCCGCTGCCAACGAATTGAACGCCAGGAAGATAATGGATCAGGTCAACAAGGCCATGTTGCGCAGCACCCTCGCCGGGCATTACCTGACGGCGTTCCTGGGGGTGCTGGACACCGAGCTGCTCACGCTACAGTACGTGAACGCCTCTCATTGCTCGCCCTTTGTGGTGCGCGACAGCGAGGTGATACCGCTGGACACCAAAGGGCTGTTCGTCGGCATGTTCGAGGACCCCCATTACGAACAGAAAGGGATGCAACTGGAGCAGCACGACCGGCTGTTCCTGTACACGGACGGCCTTCTGCAGGGGTTTAAGGGCGAGGACCGACTGGCTTGCCAGGCGAAGCTGGCCGAGTGCCTGCGGGAGTACGGCCTCCTCAGCATCGAGGAACTCGTGCACAATCTGGTCGGCCTGGGGCCGGACCACGAGGATGACGCGGCGGCGCTGGGCATTGAGTTGCTGCTGGAGAAGGCACAGCGCAAGACAATCACCATCCCCAGCCTGCCTCGTGAACTGACGCATGCCGAGGACGCGATCCTGCCGGTGCTGGAGAACAAGGGCTACGGCGAAAGGGCTATTTTCGGAGTCAAGCTGGCACTGGAAGAGGCGGCCATTAACGCCATCAAACATGGCAATCAGCTCGACGACACCAAGAAGGTGACCATCGCCTTCGCTATAGATGAGGACCGGGTTCTGATCTCCGTTGCTGACGAGGGGGAAGGTTTCAATCCCGGCGACGTGCCCGACCCCACGGACGAGGATCGCCTTCTTGCCGCCAGCGGCCGGGGGCTCGCGCTCATACGCGCCTACATGGACGAGGTGAGTTTCAACGAGGTCGGCAACGAGATAACGATGATCAAGTACGCCCCCTGGGCGGCGGCCACGCACTCCTGAGTTCCCAGCCACGGAGTGGAAAAATGCGTGAGGGCCAGACTTTCGGCATCACGATCGAGAGGGAAATCGTAGACGACGTGGTCGTGCTGCATCTGTCCGGCCAGGTGCGGGAGATGGGGGCCGACGCCCTGAGGGAAGAACTCGACCAGGTGCTTGAGAAAGGGTACTTCAAGCTGATTTTCGACTTGGGGGACGTTTCGTTCATCAGCTCGACGGGCCTGGGACAGATGATGCGTGTATTCCGTGCCGCCAAGGGCAACGACGGCTACGTGCGCGTTGTCAATCCCCAACCGCTGGTGGAAGAGGTCTTTCGCTTCACGAAACTTCACACCCTTATCGGCATCTACCCCAACCTGGAAGAAGCACTCCAGGCCGAATAGGCTGCTTTCCAGCGCACACCGCTTCGCCTGCGGCGTTTTCAGGGCTCTTCGTTCTCTTCTGCCGCCCGGCTGCCGGTGGCCGCTTCCTGCGACGCTTGCGCCAGGTTTCGCAGGCTCCATCGCTCTCGCTGCAAGAAGTCAAGGCCGACAATGGTGATGGGGATCACGTTCACGGCCCATAGCATCATGGCGAATGCGCCGGCATCGCCTTGCGAGACGCCCGATAACTTGACCCCCTCCATGGCGGCGGCGTGGAAGACTCCCACGAAACCAGGCGCCTGCGGCACCACGACCGCCGCGGTGATCACCACCTGGGCGAGCAGCGCTCCCGCAAACGTGAGCTGCAGGTCGAAGCCCCTGGCGAGACTGTACGTGCTCAGAGGGAAACAGAACCATATCGCCAGCGAAAGGAGCGTGGCGGTCGCGACCTGCCCGGGGTTCCGCAGGAACCGCATGGACTGGGCGATGGAACTGAAGAACCCCATCAGCGGCTCGCTCAGCGACCGTGGAAGCACTTTCAGGCAATACCCAACCACGCGGAGCACCAGCCCGGGAGCAAACGCCAGCGCCAGCAGGCCGATGAAACCCACCGCCGTCAGCGCCGCGAACAGCAGGGCCCGTTTTGCCACGGACTCCGCCGGCGTAGGGCCGGCTCCGCCTTCGTGGGCCGATAGCAGCAACAGAGCCAGCAGCAGCAGGAAGCAGACTCCCATCAGGTCGAAGGCCCTTTCCAGCCCCATGGCCGTGCCCGCCGCATGGCCGAAACTGACGCCCCCCTTGCGATGGAGCACATAGGGGCGGATGATCTCGCCCGGCCGAAGCGGCAGCAGGCAACTGGACATGAATCCTATGCAGGTCGCGCTGGCTATGGCGGAATAGCGGACTTCGCCGATGGGATTGAGGAACACGCGCCATCTCAGCACGCGCAGCGCATACATCAAGGCGATGAAACCCACCGAAGGTATCACGTACAGGTAGTTCGCCCCCGCCAGCGCCTGTCTCGCTGCGCCCCAGTGCCCCCGCATCTGGTACATGAAGTAGCCTACAGCCGCCGCGCTGAGCAGGACCCCCGCGCCGATCACGAGCGCCTGTTTGTGTCTGTTTCTCATCGGCTGCGCATTCTCGTGAAAGGCCGCCGGCGTGGCGTGCGGGCGATGGCCGGGTGCGTGCGGCACCAATGTAGCGGAACGCGCGACCGCGATGCAAACCGCGCCGGGAAGCCGGGCCGGCCGCCGTGGAAGGCCCCCCTCCCCGTTGTCCCTTCAGGAGCCGCGCGGGGCGGTCCGGAGCGGCGGCCCGTGCCGCCGTATGCTTTGATTGACAGCGCACTTGAGGGGGTTATAATGGGGCTGGCGGCCGGTGGCCGCCGCGTGCTTTTCCGTTTCCCCATCCGGGCGAGCAGGTGTTGCGTTGGGCCCCATAACTTACAAAGACGCCGGCGTGGACATCGAAAAGGGCGCGCGGTTCGCGGAGGAGATACGCGAACTGATGCGGCGCACGTACGACCAGCGCGTGGTCCTTAGAGAGAGAGGATTGGGACTGATATCCCTCGACTACGAGGACCAGCACGGCGTGTTCCGGCGCAAGATGAAGAGCCCTGTGCTGGTGAGCGCCACGGATGGCGTCGGGACCAAGCTGAAGGTAGCCTTCATGACCGGCCGGCACGACACGGTCGGCATTGATCTGGTGGCCATGTCCGTCAACGACATCCTGATGCTTGGGGCTGAGCCGCTCTTCTTTCTGGACTACCTGGCCACCGGTAAGCTGGAGCCGGAGGTGCTCAAGGAGGTCATCTCGGGCGTTTCGGCGGGCTGCAGAGAGGCGAGTTGTGCTCTCCTTGGGGGCGAGACGGCGGAGATGCCCGGTTTCTACAAGCCGGGGGAGTATGACATGGCGGGCTTCGCTGTCGGCGTTGTCGAGAGGCGAAGGATCATAGACGGCACCAAGGTGCGGCCAGACGACGTGGTGGTGGGCCTGCCGTCCAGCGGGCTGCATTCGAACGGCTATTCTCTGGTGCGGCGGCTCTTTTTCGAGGAAGCCGGGATGCGATGCGAGGACTCGCTGGGGCGCTTCGGCATCAATCGCACCCTGGGGGAGGAGCTGCTGACGCCTACGAGAATATACGTCGCGCCCGTCAGGGCAGTGTTGCGCCATTACACGGTCAAGCAAGTCGTTCACGCCATAGTTCACATCACCGGCGGGGGCCTGATGGAGAAGAATATCCCCCGTTTCCTTCCCGAGGACTGCGCCGTGGAACTCGACTCGGCGACGTGGGAGCGCCCGCGCATATTCGATGCCGTCCAGCAGCTGGGCAGCGTTCCGCGCGACGAGATGTATCGGACTTTCAACATGGGGATCGGCATGGTGTTGATCGTCGCCCCCTACTACGTCCAGAGCGTGATGAGCCGACTGCGCGCCGGCGGCGAGGACCCGGTCCTCATCGGCCGCGTCGTGCGAGGAGCGAAGCAGATCGTCATTACATAGGCGAGCTTCAGCATTGAAATTGGCAGTTGTTAGGTCGAGGCAGCGTTGTATACGTGTCACGTGG